>CALYQE010000006.1 GCA_945281075.1 uncultured Lactobacillus sp.
AGCAGCGTTAAGGTCCTTCATCTTAGTTTCAGCGATTTCCTTAACTTGATCCTTAGTTACCTTACCAACCTTCTTGGTGTTAGGTTCACCGGATGCCTTGTCAATCTTCGCAGCTTGCTTCAAAAGAACTGGAGCTGGTGGAGTCTTAGTAATGAATTCGAATGAACGATCTTCATATACTGTAATGACTACAGGAATAATCATGCCCTTTTGGTCAGCGGTTCTTGCATTGAAGTCCTTAGTAAAGCCAACAATGTTAATACCGGCTTGACCCAAAGCAGGACCAACTGGAGGAGCGGGTGTTGCAGCACCAGCTGGTATTTGTAATTTGACAACATTAATAACTTTTTTTGCCACGGTCAAAACCTCCTTGATTCCGTGCGTGGTTAAAATGGAAAAGTTACCTACTCTTCCTCCCACAATAATAAAAGTACTTTAATATGGTACCATCGTTTAATTATCTTTGCAATAAATGGCCCAATTTTAACTGATTTTTTTGACCTGATCGTAATCTAATTCAGTTGTTGTTGCTCTGCCAAACATGTCAACTGAAACAAACAGCTTATATTTATCTGGTTGAATTTCGGTAATTTTACCTTCAACGCCATTAAATGCACCATCAATGATCGTAACTGTTTCGCCAACTTCAAAGTCAATTTGTACCCGTTTTGCTGGTTCACCTTGCTGACGCAAAAGTCGATTGACTTCTTCATCTAACAATGGCGAAGGCTTTGAACCACCACCGTGCGAGCCAACGAACCCGGTAACATTTGGTGTGTTTCGAACAACAAACCAGCTTTCATCCGTCATGACCATTTCGACTAAGACGTAACCCGGAAAAATCTTTTCTTCAACTTCTTTTTTCTTATCGTTGACCTTTTCAATTTTTTCCTGTTCAGGTACCATTACCCGAAAAATGTAATCTTGCATCCCCATGCTTTGAGCACGTGACAGCAAGTCGGACTTAACCTTGTCTTCATAACCAGAATATGTATGAAGCACAAACCACTGTTTTTTAGTTGTTTCTACCATGTTGAAAATTCTCCTTATTAATTTGGCAAACAAAAAAACCTCCTAATGAGAGGCTTTTTCTAAACTTCTTTAATTATAGCACGAATAGAAAAACTTTTCTATTTACATAAATGTCTGCATTAAAGTGCTGAATAAAAGATCCAGCAATCCTAGAAATAAGGCAAATAAAATTGAAGTAGTAACTACAATGCCAGTATCCGTCCGATTTTGTTTAGCAGTTGGCCAAGTTACCAACCGCATTTCGTGTGCTACGCTTTTAATAAACTTAATCAAGTGTCTTACCTCGTTTCCTTGTGCACCGTCATCTTGCCGCAATGCTTACAAAATTTCTTTAATTCAAGTCGCTGGGTGCGATTCTTGCTTGCGGTGATTGAGTAGTTACGCGACCCGCAAATGCTGCAGGCTAAGGATGCTTTTTTCACTGCCATAATCTCACTTCCAAACTATTGTATCTTAGCAAAAATTGATCATCCACGCAAGCCTTGCATACTTATCAAGCATTAATAAACTATTGGTTTAATTGATCGTTTTTCCAAGTAAAAGCAGTCGCTCCAAATTGAAGCAACTGCTTTTGGTGGTCATTTAAAGGCGTGACCACTGGGCGTAGAACATTATGTAGTCGGATTTACTTCTTAAGATTTTCATTTACGAAGGATTCGATTTGGTCATCAGAATAATCAAGAAACGGGAGCATATCTTCTTCCGTCTTAATGGTGTCGCGACCATTTTTTTCCATGAAATAATCCCAAAGGGCATCTCTAACTGGAAGATCTGAATCACTCCAGTCAAAAACTTCTTTCATGTGACGATCCAATAATGCAGTTTTAATTTCTTCTGCCATCTTAAACTACCTCCTATCATTATTCTACAAACTATATTATAGCCCAATTTTCCACCTATTTAAACTTATTCCAGTAATGCTTTGCGTGTTTTTTGCAGCAAACGTGAATGTGCTCTAGTCAAGGTTAATTGGCTAACATTTAAGCGTTTAAGGACCTCCTCACGCCGGTAAATGCCCAAAGCAACCAAGAGCGTATTGATCTCTAAATAAGAAAGACTTTTCACTAAGGCATTTAGGCTCTCACTGAGCGGCACTTCAGACACAATTGTTTTTTCCTGATGCAAAAAATGCAAACCGTCAGAATGTGCTTTTTCAAATGAAACGGCTTCTGTCAGAGCCTTTCTGCGATAAGCAAGGTTATACCTAATTAAGCTATTAGCATGATTGACTAACCGCACTTTATAGTAACTGCCAAACCGTCCTTTTTCTCGGTCAAAACTTAAAGCAGAAAAGTAACAAACGATCAGCGCATCTTGATCCCAATCTTGACTGTCGTAATAGCGCACATGATACCTTTGCTTAATACTATTTACCAACGGGCGATACAAATGACACAACTCGTAAAGCGCAAGCTCATCACCACTTTTTATTTTCTGTACTAGCTGATTTTCTGCATCCGCATTTTGTTTTCCCTTTTTCATTTATTCTCCTCCTCCAGCGCTTTGATCGCGCTACCGTTAAGAATAAAAAAAGGAAATTCAAGGTTTAATCGAACCAATGTTCAATTTTGCCAGTTAGCGGTAATTGTTTTTGGTGGCGGTTACAGAGAAAAATATTTGTTGCTATTCAGCTTTTTCGTAAAAAATAAAATATTTTTTTTGAATAAAAAAACTTTCTTCTTTGGCAGAAAGTTTAATTAATTATTTAAGCGGATGACGGCTGTTTAGCATTTGATAGAGCAAAACGCCGGTCGCAACGCTAGCGTTAAGCGACTGGACATGGCCCACCATTGGCAAAGTCAGCATCTGGTCCATTTGCTCTTTAAGCAGACGCGTAATGCCTTTTCCTTCATTGCCAATGACTAAAACCGCCTTGCCGTTACTATTCCATTGTCGATAATCTGTTCCGGTCATATCCGTGCCAAAGAGCCAATAGCCACGTTTTTTCAGCATTTGGCTAGTCTGCACCAGATTATTGACCCTGGCAACAGGAACATAATCAATCGCTCCCGTTGAAGTCTTGGCAACAACTGAAGTTAAACCAGTTGCGTGCCGCTTGGGAATGATAATTGCATCTACCCCAGTCGCATCAGCGGTGCGCATGATCGAACCCAGATTGTGTGGATCTTCGATCGAATCAAGCATTAACAAAAAAGGATCTTTTTCTTCCTGCTCAAATTGATCAAGCAGCTGATCTAAATCAGCATATTCAAAGCTGGCTATTGTTAATACTATGCCCTGATGATTGCCGCCTTGAACTAGGCGATCTAGCTTGTTTTTAGGCACCGTTTGAACGATCAGACCTTTTTGCTTCGCCAAGCCAAAAACTTCATTGGCAAAGCTTTCTTGCACGCCTTGCTGCAAAAACACCTTGTTAATGCGATCCGCACTTTGCGTTTTTAAAAAATCAAGGCCTGCATGCTTGCCAAAAATAAAATCATGATCATTTGAAGTCATATCGATCAATGCCCCCTTCCTCTACTGTCTTGATGCACCATGTAGTCAATTCTTCCAGACGGTCCCTTTTACCCAGCAGTTCCAAGTAACCCCAGACCGCTTCAAAACCGGTAGACAACTGGTAAGTTGCCAAACTCGTATTTTTAGCCTTGGTATAGGTCTTTGAATTACGTCCCCGCCGAAAAGTAGCTAGTTCTCCTTCACTGAGCAATTTGTCTTCTTGCAGCTTGGTAATTAGTGCTGCCTGCGCCTTAGCCGAAACATAGTGCGTTGCCCGTCTTTGCAATACTTGTGGCTTCACAATGCCGCATTTAATTAAGTGGCGTCGAATATCAAGTTCGTAGACAGCATCCCCCAAATACGCCAGTGTTTGACCATTTAATGTGTCAGGACTTATTTCGCTTTCAATTAGCTTTTTTGCGTTATTCACGTATCCACCTTGTTCCTTGCGGAGTATCTTCAACAATGATCCCCATTTGCTTTAGCTGATCACGAAGCTGATCGCTTTGCGCCCAGTCTTTTTGCTCGCGCGCTTTTTCACGTTCTTTAATTAAAGCTAGGATTTCTTCCTTGCCTTGGTTCTGGTTAGCCGCGGTTAATTGTTCAGTCTTAATGCCAAAAACTGCCAGCCAATCATGCAGCAATTTTTTCACTTCTTTTAAAGCCGCTTTATCAGCGTTTGGCGCCGCAATGTTGGCATTAACTGCAGGCAACAAATCATAAATTGCTGCCAAAGCATTTTGCACATTGAAATCATCATCCATTGCAGCAACGAATTTTTCACTTGTTTGCTTAATCAAGTCTTCAAGTTGCGTTGATTTCGAGCTTGCCGTTTGATCATTAAGCCGGTATTCCAAGTTATGCAGCGTATTTTTGAAGCGTTGCAAAATGATTTCTGCTTGCCGCAGATTTTCTTTGGAATAGTTAATCTGGCGCCGGTACTGCACGCTGGCCATGAAAAAGCGCAGAACCTGCGGCTCAACTTGCTTTAGTAAATCATGGACCGTCACAAAGTTATGCAGCGATTTAGACATTTTTTCTGCATCTGCCCCAACAGTCACGAAACCATTATGCATCCAATAATGAACAAATTTTTTACCCGTCGCGGCTTCGCTTTGCGCAATTTCATTTTCATGGTGCGGAAATTCCAAATCCTGACCACCACCATGAATATCAATCGTTTCGCCCAAATACTTGGTAGCCATTACGGAACACTCAATGTGCCAACCCGGACGACCTTTTCCCCAAGGCGAATTCCAAGCAATTTCATCAGGCTGCTTTTGCTTCTTCCATAAGGCAAAATCGATCGGATCTTCTTTGCGCTTTTGTTCTTCATCATTCACGTGCTGCGAAGCGCCCTCTTCAAGTTCCGCGATGTTTTGACTGCTTAGTTCGCCGTAATGCGCAAACTTTTTAGCACGATAGTAAACATCGCCGTCGACTTCGTAAGCATACCCCTGCGCAAGCAATTGCTCAATGAACCTAATAATTGCGGTAATTTCATGCGTAGCGCGTGGGTTTAAGCTTGCCGGTTCGACATTTAAGGCCGCCGTATCTTCTTGGTAAGCCTTAATGTAGCGCTCGGCAAGTTCTGGAACCGTGATTTTTTCAGCACGTGCTTCATTGATCATTTTGTCATCGACATCAGTAAAATTGGAAACAAATTTAACCTGATAACCACGAAATTCAAGATAGCGCCTAATGGTATCAAACGCAATGACGCTGCGCCCATTTCCGATGTGAATGTAATTGTAGACTGTCGGTCCACAGACATACATCGTAATTTGCCCAGGAGTAATTGGGCGAAATTCTTCTTTTGTCTTTGTCAAAGTGTTATATATTTTCACAACGGCCAACTTGCCTTTCTAAAAAACATTTACCTTCATTCTAACAGAAAGTTGCGTATATTCTAGCATCGTCGATGGAAAAAGCGAATTGTGTAAAATAAACTCGACTTTTTAACTCTCAAAAAGGATGCGGCAGCCAAAAATAAGTGGACTGCCCCCAACTTTGATAATCACCCTCCATTTTTTAAAAAAATAGTCAAATGGTTCTTGCCATTGAGCAAGGTAGAAGTCATAAAATGGCTAATAACTAAATTATTAATAATATTAAACTACCAGTAGCACCTGGTATGCTGCCTATTTGAAGGAGTTAAGGATGGAAAAACAAGTTATGCTAGTTGTTGGTGCAGGGCAAATCAGTCTTGCCATTACGCGAAGACTAGGCGCTGATTACCAAATTATTGTTGGTGACAAGAACCTCGAACAAGCCCAAAAGTTTGAACAAACTTTAACAGAGGCTGGCTTTAATGCTAAAACCATCGAAATGGATTTAGCAGTGCGAGCTTCAATCAGCAAAGCCATAAAATTCGCTACAAGTTTTGGTGAAATTAAAGCTTTAGTTAACGGAGCCGGATTATCACCCAGTCAGGCCAAGACCGAAGACATTTTAAAAGTAGATTTATACGGAACAGCTGTCTTACTTGAAGAAGTGGGCAAGATAATAGCCAAGGACGGAGTCGGAATTACTATTTCTAGTCAATCTGGTCATCGCCTTCACGCCTTAACAGCTGAGCAGGATCGTTTACTCGCTACCACTCCCACTAGCAAATTATTGCAATTATCATTTTTACAACCAGAAAAGATCGCCGACACGCTTGAAGCATACCAGTTAGCAAAAAGATGCAATGAAAAAAGGGTAATGGCAGAAGCAATTAACTGGGCTAAAAGAGGGGCACGGTTAAATGCAATTGCTCCGGGAATTATTGTAACGCCTCTGGCTTTAGATGAATTTAACGGCATCCGAGGAGATTTTTACCGGAAAATGTTTGCCCAGTCGCCTGCTGGACGCCCAGGAACTGCCGATGAGGTAGCAAATGTAGCAGAGTTGTTAATGACGCACCAGGGTGCATTTATTACCGGCTCAACTTTTCTAATTGATGGCGGAGCAACGGCAAATTACTTTTATGGCAAACAAGCGGAAAAACAATCTTAAAAAGAAAACAAAACTAGTGCCTAAATGCAAAAACACACCAAATCTATTTGAGATGATGTGTTTTTTATTTCTACCATGAAAATAGTCTTATAAGCCGTTTTCGCTCATTTGTTTCAGGGTTAAGTCCAAGTGCTCCATTACTCTTTCTTTGCCCAAAAGTTCCATAGCTTCACCAATACCAGGGCCAACCATTGATCTTGTAGTTGCAATTCTAATCGGCATGAACAAGCGTCTACCCTTAATGCCAGTTGCCTGTCTAGTTGCCTGAACTGCGTTCATAATTTGCGTGCCCGTAAAGCGTGGAATGGCATCAACTTGCTTCTTAAATTCTTCAATTACCGGTCTTGCATCGTCCTTGCGAATTTCATCGATTTCTTCCTCACTTAAGTCTTTAGGTGCAGCAAAGAAAATTTTGGCTAAGTCAACGATTTGCTTAGTGTAAGACATTTGTACCGAATAAATGTTAACCAGTTGGCGAACCCATTCCATTTTCTCCGGATTTGGCTCCTGTTCAACCAGCCCGGCTTCTTGCAAGTTGTTCAAGGCCAAGTCAAGCAAGGTATCACGATCAGCCTGCTTAATGTATTGGTTATTGATCCATTCCAACTTCTTTTGGTCAAAAGCAGCTGGCGAATTGGACAAACGAGCTGGATCAAATTGCTTGATCAATTCACGTTGCGTGAAAATCTCGTTTTCACCTACTGGTGACCAACCCAAAAGTGTAATAAAGTTAAACATTGCATCTGGCAAATAGCCCATATCGCGATATTGCTCAATAAACTGCAAAACTGATTCGTCACGTTTAGACAATTTCTTGCCCGTTTCGGCATTGATAATCAAGGTCATGTGACCAAATTTAGGCGCTTCCCAACCTAAAGCGTCATAGACCGCTAACTGCTTAGGCGTGTTTGAAACATGGTCATCCCCACGCAAAACGTGCGTGATCTCCATCAAATGATCATCAACAACCACGGCAAAGTTGTAGGTAGGCATACCATCGCGTTTTTGAATGACAAAATCGCCACCGATAGTGTCTGACTCAAAACTCAAACGTCCTTTAACAATATCTTCCCATGAGTAAGTAACCATTTCCGGAATATGAATCCGCACAACCGGCTTTAAACCCTTATCTTCAGCTTCTTTTTGCTTTTGCGCAATTTCATCAGCCGTCAAGCCCTCATATTCATAGGTGTAATGCGGTGCTATGCCCATTGCGCGCTGCTCTTCACGTTGCTCTTCAAGTTCTTCTTCGGTTTTGTAGGAATAGTAGGCTTTGCCTTCATCAAGCAATTGCTGAATATACTTGTTGTAGATCTCTTTACGTTCTGATTGGCGGTATGGACCAAAGTCGCCGCCTTTATCAGGACCTTCATCCCAATCAATGCCAAGCCAGCGCAAATTATCCATTTGTGACTTGGCTCCACCTTCAACGTTCCGCTTTTGGTCGGTATCTTCAATTCTTAAAATAAAAGTACCTTTATTATGACGCGCGAATAAGTAGTTAAATAACGCAGTCCGTGCGTTACCAATATGCAAATGCCCTGTTGGACTTGGGGCATATCTAACCCGAATTTTTTGTTTTGCCAAAATTCATGCCTCTTTCAAAAAGTAAATATCAATAGTCTTAGTTTAACTGTTGCGCCTTAAAAGTTCAATGCTTCCTTAAGCCAAAACCAGTTTCAATGCTTGCGCAATGCTGGATACTGGAACTACTTCAATATCCATTTTTGCCAGACTGGCGTGCATATTATGTTTCGGAATAAAAATACGCTTAAAGCCTGTTTTAGCAGCCTCTTTAATGCGAGCGTCGATCTGGTTGACACGGCGAACTTCTCCAGTTAAGCCGACTTCACCAACAAAACAGTCAGTCGGCAGGATTTCAGTGTTTTTATAGCTAGACGCAATCGCCATTACGACCGCTAAGTCAACTGCCGGTTCGTTCAACCTGATGCCACCAGTGGCAGTTAAATAAACATCCTGGTTTTGCAACATTAAGTTGCCGCGCTTTTCCAAAACGGCTAGCAGCAGTCCCGCTCGGTTAAAGTCAATACCAGAAGTGGTTCTTTTGGCATAGCCAAAAGCAGTCGGTGTTACCAGTGCCTGAATTTCAGCTAAAATTGGTCTGGTTCCTTCAAGGGAAACAACAATGGCCGAGCCGGTTGAATTCGGCAGCCGCTCATCCAAAAAGACGGCCGATGGATTAGTAACTTCCTTAAGCCCTTTATTGGCCATTTCAAACATACCAATCTCGTTAGCCGCTCCAAAACGATTTTTTACCGAATGCAAGATCCGGTAAGCGTGATGTTCATCACCTTCAAAGTACAAAACGGTGTCGACCATATGCTCCAGAATTTTCGGTCCAGCAATCGCCCCTTCTTTAGTAACATGTCCAATGACAAAAACGGTAATTGCATCCATTTTGGCAATTTTCATCAATTCGCTGGTAACTTCACGAACCTGTGAAGCCGAACCTGTCATCGAATCAAGGCTAGGTTCATTCATCGTCTGAATCGAATCAATCACGACAAAGTCTGGCTTAATGGTGTCAATTTGCTGCCGAATATCTTCCATGTCGGTTTCCGGATAAAGCATCATGTCGTTGCCGCCTAATCCTAAACGATCAGCCCTGAGTTTGATTTGATTAGCCGATTCTTCACCCGATACATATAAAACTTTATATGTATCAGATAATTCCGTCATGATTTGCAGCATTAAAGTCGACTTGCCAATTCCGGGATCGCCGCCAATCAAGACCAGTGAACCGGGCACGATTCCGCCCCCTAAAACTCGGTTCAATTCTCCCATTTTGGTTTTAATTCGTTGCTCTTTTTCCGCCTTAACTTGGGCGATTTTAACGGGTTCATTGCTACCGGTTTTCTTAATTAAGCGGCTGGGACTGCCCTTGGCAGAATGGGTAGAAACAGTTTCCGTTTCCTTTTCAAATTGATTCCACGCTCCGCAATTCGGACAACGTCCCAAGTAACTTGCCGAGATATAGCCACAGGAATGGCATTTATATTTTGTTTTAACTTTTGCCATTATTCCTCCTTGTTTGTTGATCCAAAGCCATTTGCCCGCTCACGGTCGACCGGCAAATCATCATCAGCTTTTTGATATTGCATAAAAATCCCCTGGGCAATTCTTTCGCCGCGACGAATTTTAATTGGTCTGACGCCATAATTAATCAACTGTGCGAAAATCTCGCCCTCATTGGCTTGATTATTATAATAATCAGCATCAATTACCCCAATTCCATTCGGTAAGCAGAGATTGCGCTTAAAAGTATTCGACGAGCGATTAGCCAGTAACAAAAATTCATTTTCTGGCATATAAGCTTTGATGCCGGTAGGAATTAAAAATGGTTTTAAAATTTGCTCCGCTTCTTCGTAGTCTTGTTCATAGAGTTGATGACCATTTCTGATCAAACGAAAAATCCGCACGAAATTGAGTCGCCAAATGCTTGGAATCACCATATCCGTTGCTGCCGCAAAATCATAGCCGGCACTTGCGATGGTCTGCCGCCGCGGTAAGGTAATATTTTGATCCTGATATTTTGATACAACTTCAAAGCCCCGTATTTTTGTCATGCTATCTCCTTTAAATCACTAAAGACCATTTTACATTAATCACAATATTTTATCCCTAATTTGCGTCAGTTCATCGCTTTTATTAACTTAATTTTTAAAAATGCTTCTTCGCTATATTTAAAAGCAAGACTCAATCCGCTGGATCGTCATTTTCCAGAGGCAGAAACTTTTCGCTTTTTTGAGAGTAGGTATTCTATAATAAGATACGCGCAAAAATTATTTTTATGTTTTTAAAAAAGGAAAAGCTATGTTTAATGTTAATGATCCACACCAATTCTTTCAAGCTGAAGATGACAATGGGGTGATAATTTCTCGCTGGACGATGGACAAGTGCAAGCGCAAAGACGGTGAAGTTTGGGTAATGAACCACTTTTTCATTAATCCCAACATGAATAAAGACCAGGTTTTAGCTGAAGAAATGAGAACTGCCATGTTTATTGCTCAAGAGTCCAACTTGCCTATTTGGCCGCTTGATCCGCAAGTGATTGACTATTTTGGTGAACATCCTGAATTTGCTAAAATCTGGTATCATCGGCCGGTTATTCAATAATGACTTGAAATTGGTTAATTAACATTATTTTTTAAGCTTTTTAGCAATCTCTATTAGACTACTTTATTCAGTTAAGCTAAAATAGAATTTAATTAACTTAAGGAGGAATATTTAATGACAAAAGAAATTACAACTGCTGCTATTGCCAATTTCACCGCTGATTTGGCTAAGCACCCTGGTTTTAACATTGCTAGCCATGCTGCACAAGAAAACGGCATCTTTAAGGCTAGTCAGAACTTGCAATCGCAGATTGACTTAAACCCAACTTTTTCCGTTGAAATTGAGACCGGTAAGCCTGCTGATCAAAAGCAATCCGGTCGTTGCTGGATGTTTTCAGCACTTAATACCATGCGCCATCCATTGCAAAAGGAATACAAGGTTAAGGATTTTGAATTATCCCAAAACTACACCAACTTCTGGGACAAATTTGAAAAATCAAACTGGTTCTTTGAAAACGTCATCGCATCGGCTGACAAGCCACTTGATGACCGGAAAGTCAGCTTTTTATTCGCCACACCGCAACAAGATGGTGGTCAATGGGACATGCTTTGCGGCCTAATCGAAAAATACGGCATCGTTCCGAAGTCTGTTTATCCAGAAACTGCTAACGCAACTAATTCAACTGCTTTAAACGATACTTTAAATACTTTATTGCGTAAAGACGGTTTAGAATTACGCACCTTAGTTAATAGCGGTAAGAGTGAAGAAGAAGTTGAAGCTCGCAAGAACGAATTCTTAAATGAAGTTTACCGTATTTTAGCTATTTCTCTCGGCCTGCCACCAAAGGAATTTGACTTCGAATATAAAGATGACGATGGCAACTACCACCGTGATGCTGCGATCACACCAAAAGATTTCTTTGCTAAATATGTGGGCATGAATTTGGAAGATCACGTTTCAATCATTAACTCACCAACAGATGACAAGCCATACCACAAGGTATTTTCAGTTGAATACCTTGGTAACGTGATTAACGGTCGGCAAGTTCGCCACCTCAACTTGGAAATTACGGAAATGAAAGATTTAATCATCAAGCAATTAAAGGCCGGCGAAGTTGTTTGGTTTGGTTCAAACGTTGGAAAAGATTCTGAAAGACAACTGGGCCTACTTGACACCAATATTTACAAGCGTGATGAATTATTCGACATTGACTTCTCAATGACTAAAGCCGAAAGACTTGATTCAAGCGAAAGCATGATGGATCACGCCATGGTCATTACTGGTGTTGACTTAGTCGATGATAAACCGACTAAATGGAAAATTGAAAACTCATGGGGCGAAAAGCCAGGCTTTAAAGGCTACTTTGTGATGAGCGATGCTTGGTTTGACGCTTTTGTCTACCAAGCCGTTATCAACAAGAAATTCTTGCCAGACAGCATGAAGAAAGAATTTGACGAAGGTGCAAAAGATCCAATTCAGCTTCTACCATGGGACCCAATGGGTGCTTTAGCTTTTAAATAAATCTTAGAAACAAAAAAAGCATTACTTTTGCTAGTAATGCTTTTTTGTTTGTTAATTTTTCAGTCCGACTTGGTTAACAAAACGCATAAATGCCGCTTGTCCCATTGCCGTCTGCTTGAAGACGCCAGCATCTTCCAAAACGCGGGCAAATACCTGCCCTAACTCAGTTTGTAAAATCTGCTTGACGTTTGCTGCTGTGATTTGGTGACGCTTTTTAATTTGCTCTGCCCAAGCTAAGTGCATGTTGGCAATCTTATTTGGCTGGTTTAAAAGAAACTTCTTCACTTCATTTAATTCTGCCTCAAGGCGCGGTGGTAACACAGCTAAGCCCATAACTTCAATTAACCCAATGTTTTCTTTTTTAATATGCTGCACATCTTGGTGGGGATGAAAAATGCCGTCAGGATACGTGGCCGAAGTTTGATTATCCCTTAACACGAGGTCAAGTTCATATGCCCCTTTTTGCCTGCGTGCAATCGGCGTCACCGTATGGTGCTTTTCACCATTAAACATGGCCCGCACCTCAACGCTTTCATCACTATATTGTTGCCAAGTGAATAAGATTTTATCAGCCAAAGCAACTATCTGCGCTGGATCTTGACCGCGTAAACGAATAACGGACATTGGCCACTTAATAATGCCAGCCTCAACCTCATCAAAGCCGGTGAACCGCAGTTTGGTCGTGACTGGTGCTTTATCCATCGGAAATTGATGGCGTCCGCCTTGATAGTGCTCATGCGTTAGAATTGAGCCGCCCACAATCGGCAAATCGGCGTTACTGCCGACAAAATAGCCGGGAAATTGATCAATAATGTCGAACAGGTTATTAAAGGTAGACCGCTCAATTTTCATCGGTTCGTGCTTAGGCGAAAGAAAAATGCAGTGCTCGTTAAAATATGCGTACGGCGAATATTGAAATCCCCATTGGTCTTGGCCAAGTTGAAACCTGATAATCCGGTGATTCTTGCGTGCCGGATAGTTGGCGCGCCCCTGATAGCCCTCATTTTCCAGACACAATTGGCATAAAGGATAGCTAGATGACGGCATTTTCTTAGCGGCGGCAATTTCCTTGGGATCCTTTTCGGGCTTTGATAAATTAATCGTAATTTCCAAATCCCCGTATTGACTTGGCGAAACGAAATAAATATTTTTGGCAATCGCGCGCGTTTTAATATAATCGCTCTGCTTACTTAACTGGTAAAAGTCAGCAATTGCCTGTTCAGGTGAACGCCGATAGGTTGTCCAAAAGCGGTCATTCACTATACTAGGGCTTGGCACAAGCAGGTCCATTAGCGCTGCGCCCAAGATTTCCCGCGCCGCATTAGTTGCTTCAAGCTTGCCTTGAGTTTGCGCTGTCTCAAGCAATTCTTCTTTTAAGGCTAATAAATCGGTTTGTGCTGTCGTCACCTTCAAGGCAGCATCACCCACAAGTGCTAGAACCTGGTTTTGTAAATAAATCCGGTCTAATTCCGTATAATCGCTGTGATTGATTATCTGCGTCACAAACGTTTCAACTAAATTATGTTCGGTCATGCTAAATTCCTAACTATGGCTATTCTATTACTTTAGTACCATCTGCAGTTTCGGCTAGATAAAAGGATGGCTGATAACCAATTGTCTGCTCGTATTCCTGACTTACTTTGGTTTGGAACGAATTCACCTTTTCCTTGTTTACCAAGGCAATCGCACAGCCACCAAAGCCTGCACCGGTCATTCGTGCCCCTAAAACACTGGCCTGACGCCATGCAGTGTGGACAAGGGTATCCAGTTCTTTGCCCGTGACCTCATAGTCATTTGCAAGCGAAACGTGCGACGCATTCATTAAGCGCCCAAATTCGGCTAAATTGCCAGCTTGTAGTGCCTGTTCAGCTCGCAGCGTCCGTTGATTCTCCCAAACAGCGTGGCGACAGCGCTTTAGCAAAACTTCGCTTGGTAACAAATAACTGTATTCATCCAAAGTCTGATCGTCAAGCTCACCTAAAGTGTGAATCTGCAATTTTGTCTGCAAGGCTTTTAAGCCATCTTCGCATTCCTGCCTGCGCTCGTTATATTTTGAATCAGATAGTTCGCGGCGTTTGTTAGTATTCATAATTACGATTACGTTGTCATTTAACTTTAAAGGAACCATTTGATAAGCCAAATTGGCCGTATCAAGTAAAATCGCCTGGTCCTTTTTACTCATTGCGACCGCAAACTGATCCATAATCCCGGAGTTCACGCCGATAAAATCATTTTCAGTTTTTACTCCTAGTTTAACCAGCTCCAAGCGGTCAACAGCGAGGTTAAACTGATCCTTCATAATCATCCCGATCATCATTTCCAGGGCAGCAGAAGATGAAAGTCCTGCTCCATCAGGAATATTGCCGTTTAGAAATACATTCAGACCGTGTTTAAACCATGCACCTTTTTCACGTAAGAAAAGCATCATCCCCTTGGCGTAGTTAACCCATGAGTCTTGCTTAACGTAATCTAAATGGTCCAAGTTTACTTTAATTATGCCCAAATCGGGAAAGCTGGTCGAATAAAAGTTGAACTGCTGATCCGTCCGCGGACTAACCGCACCATATATTCCCAATGAAATTGCACAAGGAAAAACATGGCCACCGTTATAATCAGTGTGTTCGCCAATTAGATTGATCCGCCCCGGTGAAAAATAGCATCTGGTCGGCTGTTCATGATACAGTTTAGTAAATTCAGTTTTCAAGTCTTCTTTTCCCATTTTAGCCACTCTTTTTCTTAAAGCGCTATCATTTTACTTTCCTATTATACTATTTTTCTTGAGACGGTCACAAATTGCCCCCACCAAATCAGTAGGTTATTTATTTTTGTCAAAAACAAAAAAGCCGCTATTAGCGGCTTTTTTTACCAAATATGCAATAAGCGGTCTGCATGCAATTTACTCAAGTTAAATTGGTGTACATGCTGCGATTTACTTTGCGGATACTCTTCAACAAAATCAGCTAAATTAACCAAGCCCGTTGAGTAAGTCCAAACACCTTTCACTTTTTTGATCGGATCAAGCATTTCATTTCTAATCGGATAAGCTGAAATCAAAAAATGCTTGTGGTGGAACTTAAAAACAAAATATGGTAAGCGAAAATCTTCAATGATTTCTTTGCTCGTTTTGCCAATTGTTACCACGTTGCGATAAGTACCATACTTTTCGGTAAAACGATCATTAAACGAAAAATAAAAGTTGGATATGTGGACGTGTGGAAAGCCCTCCTCTTTTACCTGATCTGGAACAGCTACCACGTGTGCAAAACTATCCAGATTGCTTTCTTTTTGCAATAACGCCTTACTTAACTGATTGGGACCAATAACATGCGCCCACTCTGGCACCTTGACGTTGTCTTGATAGCTCTGATACATTTGTCTGACGACATCTGGCTTAACCCAATCATATTGCCTGCGGACTTCATTTCGATTTAATAAACTGCGCAGGTTTTTATGGTACATCAGATCAACAATAAATGCCTCGTAGCGATATTTTTCAACCCACGGTTTGTAATGTTCGATGCTTTCTTCAACAATGTGGGTACTATCGACAATTACCGTTTCGCCACGTTTCATTTTTTCTTCGACGAGGTAATCCACCATTTTTTCCGTCTGCTCATTAGCATAGCGCGGAATAACTTGATGCAAGCAATCGGCATCCTCTTCGTAATAATAAGTTAAATTCGCCAATAAAAGCCTTATCTGATCGCGACTGATCGCGTAGGGCTGCAAGTGATGACGAGCAATAAAAGAAGATTTTCCGGAGCCGGGTGCGCCTCGTAATAAAAATATTTTACGCATACCTATTCTCCAAACTAAGAATGTTAACTCTATTTAGTGTCGTAATAAATTTTAACATACATATAGAGAATTCCTCACAATTAACTGAAAAGCATGCAAAAAATTAGCGCAGAATCTCCTTTTTGACAATCTCCAACTGCCCGTCAAAGGTATAAACAATGGGTTGCGCGTTAGGTACCTCAAGATTAATAATTTTATTGTCATCAATCTGTTCGATCTTCTTAATTAAGGCCCGCAGGCTTGAACCATGTGCAACCACTAGTTGGTCTTCCCCTTTTATTAATCGCCGATAAATTTGACTTTCATAATAAGGAAGCAATCTTTTCTGTGTCTGATACAAGCTTTCGGCTCGCGGCAAAAGATGCTGATCATAACCATGATAACGGCGGTCGTTTACTTGCGCGCCGGCAGGGGGAATCGCATAAAAACCACGGCGCCATTTTTTAACTTGCTCTTCACCAAACACGGTGCGTGAAAAGTCTTTATTAAGACCTCGCAGCTGACCATAATGACGCTCATTTAGGCGCCAAGTTTTGGTTATCGGCAAATATAAAAAGTCACATATTTCCGCGACAATATTGGCCGTAATAATTGCTCGCTGCAATAACGAGGTGTGAATATGCGTCGGCTCAAAATCAATCACACCTTTTAGTAATAAGCCGGCAGCTTGAGCTTGCTCTCTGCCTTTGGCAGTCAGCTCCACGTCATTCCAGCCAGTATAAATATTTGCAAAATTAGCGGTACTCTCGCCGTGTCTAAGCAAGACCAACTTGACCATTTTAGCCCATCCAACTCTTAATGATTAAATAAATACCAAAAATAGTAAAAATAATGCCTAAAACCATGAACGACCCGTAGCCTCGTCCCTGATTTTTATGCCGCCGATTAAACGCATATGACATATCATATAAACCGACAATCAAAACAATTATCGCAGTAAACAGATTAACCTGAAGATTCATTTTCTATATTTTCCTTTATGATCCGAAACGACCGTTTAATTATTTTTAGTCTTGCTCACATTTTACCTGAAAATGCAGCAGCTTATAGCCTAATTTAGCAACTTTTTAACTACTTTGACCAGCTCAGTTCCTCAAACTTACTTTCCACTTTAATTTTCAGGAGCGCTTACTGACAATTCGCGCAACTTGCAGAGACCGTTATAACGCTATCGCTGAGCACAAGTCTGATCTTAATCGTAAAACCGGCAAACTAATATGTCTGCCCTTTTCAGAGCAATTTTTTTATCATTGTAACGCGTCTATAACGCTTTACAGATTACTTTTTCAGTCGCTCTATCTGTCTGATCGTGCAATAAAAGGCCCTACTTTCACAATAAGACCTTACAGTTCTGCCGCATTGACGTTATAATCAACAATTTCAAAGTTACCGCTGTTATAGAGAATTCCCCTCGTAACGCTGCCGTTATCAGGAAAGATAATATCATGCAGTCCGTCACTTTGATTCCAATACTTGATAGCCAAAGTTTTGATGAAATCACCGTGTGAAACGATCAAGACCCGCTGTTCGTTCTTGGTCAAATCACCCAATATAGAAATCGCCTGCACCATTCGTTCATCTAGTTCTTGTTTATTTTCGGCTAAGTGGCGGGGATCAGCCTTTTTAGTTGCTTCGCGAAACTGGTAGATTCCAACCTGATTAATAATTTTCGTGACATCCTTCTCTGGTCCGATTCCGGCCGCTAAACTAACCTGTTCCCAGGTTTCTTGGATGTCATCGCCCTCAAAAGAGCCAAAGAAGACTTCACGAAATTCAGGTAATTTTTTTATTTTGCCAATTTCGGAAACCTGGTTCGCATCCTTCATTAAATGGACAGTATCAATTGCCCTTTTCAAATCGGAAGAATACATATTGTCAAAGCGCACCTGACTCAATGACCGCGCGGTTACCTTTAGGTCATTAATTCCCTTAACGGTTAAGGGTGAATCACACCACCCCTGCACCTTGTCTAACTGGTTAAACATGGTTTCACCATGTCGGATTAAGTAAACTTCTGTTGCCAATTTGCATTCTCCTTTCAGTCAAATAATGTGCATAAACTATAACATATATGCCTTATAAAAGAAATAGCCGGCCTGGATAAAAGCTAATGTAGCAATAAAAATACGCATATACTTTGCTGGCACCACCCTTAAGATGTCCATGCCCAAATAACCGCCGATAAACATCCCAATCGCCAACGGAGTTGCCTGAATCCAATAGATTTTTGATGTAAAAGCAAAAACAATTAGGGCTACCAAATTGGCCAGTCCGCAGACCACATTTTTGATTGCATTAACCACAATAAATTTTTCATTGGTAATATAGGTTAATAAAACTAGGACAATTACTCCACCGGCTGCTCCAAAGTAGCCCGTGTAAACTCCCATGGCTACCAAAGCGGCAATGTAGAAAATCTCTTGCCACAAAGGCCTTTTATGCGGCTCTAAGCCATGATGTTTAGCCGAAGCAAGTACCATAATACCTGAGCCGGCAATGAAAAATGGCACCACTTTTTCAAAGACATTGGACGGAAAAGTAAGCAGCAGATAGCAGCCAAATAGTGAGCCCACTACCGTAAAGAGAGCATAAAACGCAACCTGCCACCAATGCCCCTTTAGTTCCTTGAGTGAAGAAAGAGTGGAGCCAATGCCTGTCCAGATCAGCGCTGCATCGTTAGTCACATTGGCATAAACTGGCGGAATACCAACAGCCAATAAAACCGGATATGAGGCAAGCGACGCCATCGAGGCTGCAGAGGATAGCAAACCCCCACCGATTCCGCCAAAGAAAATAAAAATAAGTGTAGCAATTGGTGGCATATCAAGAAAACTCCCTTAAATTAGACAATTAAATTTATTATAATGCAATTAGCAATAAAGTAAGAGGTAAATTAATCATGAGCAAGTTTAAAACATTAATTTTCATTTCTGAAGGAACCATCTTAAACGAGCAGGCAGCTGAACGTAACGCACTTAAGCAAACTTTAGCCGCGTTTCAGCATGAATTTTCGCCAGCGGAACGATTAAAATACAACAATTTGCAAGCGCAAAGCAAACTTTTGCACTTTAATGAGCGCATTGAATTGCTTTTAAAGACCTATTTCCCAGCAAATCTAACCCAAGCACGTATTTGTTTCTGGGAAAAAATGAAGGATCAAAAACAGCTTAACAAAGATGCGGTCGCATTGATACCCCAAATTGCCAGTCAAGTCAATCTGCTGCTTTTTTCCAAAGAAAAAAGGAAAATTATGACCAGTCGTCTAGCAGAAAATGACCTGTTAGCATATTTTACAAAATGTTACGTCCAAGAAGATTTCGCCCAAGCATTGCCTGATAAAAGCGTATTTCACCAGTTGCTTAACGAGCAAAAGCTCGACGCAAGCTCCAGCTTAATTATCGGGACTGATTTGACAGATGAAATTCAGGGCGCAGTCAATGCCGCTATCCCATCGCTTTGGCTCGCGCCTAAGAAAGTTAAAATGCCAATTAGCCCAAGGCCAACTCTTCACTTAAGCAAATTAAGCGACTTAATATTTTACCTTGAACTAAGCTAGTTTATAATAAAGGAGATAAAGATTGCGAGGTAAAGCAAATGAAAAAAACAGCAGTAGTATTTGCAGATGGCTGCGAAGAAGTTGAAGGATTAAGTGTAGTTGACGTTTTGCGCCGTTTAGGCATCAAGACTGATATGGTTGGCCTGAACAGTGTTCACGTCAACGGTGATCATCAAATCAAACTAACCTGCGACAAAATTGTGGACGATAGCTTGTTAGACTATGACCTGGTTGCTTTTCCCGGTGGCAAAACCGGTGCGGAAAACTTGCGTGATCATGAGCAGTTAAAGGCACTCATGGTTAAGCGGCACAATGAAGGCAAGTGGGACGCCGCAATGTGTGCCGCTCCGATTGCGCTCGCGCGCTACGGCGTCCTAGCTGACGCGGACTACACTTGTTATCCCGGTTTTGACCAGCAAACTAAAAAAGATGCACCAACTGGCCATTTTAAAGAAACAATCACGGTAACCGATCAGGAACATAAGATCATTACCAGCCGCGGTCCTGCCACAGCTTGGGCATATGCATATGCGATTGCCGAAGCGCTTGGGGTTGAAACAAAAGAACTAAAAGCCGGCATGTTATACAACTACCTGGCCGATCAAATTCAGGACAGCTTATAAATTTAAAAGTGGTAGAACTTGTCAACGATGCTCTACCACTTTTTTATCTTACTATTATTTAAAAAATGCAATCTAGCGAGGCCAAAGCAATGCTAACTGATGCTCACTGCCATTTGGAAAACAATCCCAGCTTGGCACAACTGCAAATTCAAAATGGAATTAAGTCGATTATCAACTGTCAAAATCCCCAAGAATGGTCAACCAATCTTCAGCTGACTGAACATAAGCAACCACTTAGCTTTGGTATTCATCCCTGGGATGCTGATAAGCTTACCTTCGAAAGTGTCCTGCCCTACCTTGAAAAAGCCGATGTTATTGGTGAAATTGGTCTTGACTCAGTCTGGACGAAAAACAGCCTAGCACTTCAAACACCGATTTTTACAAAACAAATTGCTTGGGCTTATACCCAACAAAAGCCGGTAATTCTGCATACTAAAGGCTGTGAAGAACTTATTTTACACACAATTCAAAAGTATCCAAACCGCTATCTGATTCATTGGTATGACAGCCCCAACTTCCAGCAAGAATATCTTGCTGCCGATTGCTATTTTAGCTTCTGTCTTGCGGTTTTAAGCGATCCCAGCATCGTCAAGTTGGCAAAAACCGTTCCGCTTGAGCGAATGCTGGTTGAAACTGACGGTTTGGGTTCGGTTGAATGGCTAGAAAAGCGCTCAATCAAAGCTGAAGAATATCCTAGCATTTTAGCGAAAATAATTACTGCCTTGGCCAAACTTCGTAATATTGATCAAGAAAGATTAACCGCGCAGTTAGCAAAAAATTTGAATGAATTTTTGAGATAAATAATAATGCTTTAATTCATATTTTTAGTACTATGTTCGTCTTCGAATAAATATTACAGTCCAAATAATAAGGTAGGTATTTCTTTATAAGCTCCATCTATTCCCTGATCGTCAAGCCATTTTCTTAATTGTTTAACGGAAGTTTCGCCAATTTTCTTGTTTTTTCCATGTAACTTTTTAACGTCTTTTTCTACTTGCGGCATTTGTTTTAAGGCGACTTGCTTGCCTTTTTCGTCAAACAGATCCATAACTTTCATTTCTGCTTTAACAAGTGGCTTAAGTGCCTTCTTTTTGACATTAATGTTATAGATATTATTACTGTCTAAACTTACCCAGCCTTGATTTTTTCCACTTTTATCAACAATGTGCGCAGCTATGGCAGTCTTTGCTGTGCCATATTCGGTTACCTTAAAACGAACTTTTTGAGCAATTAGCTTCTTTACAACTTTCTTACTATATGGTTCTCCTTGCGGTGAAGTAAAATTAGGAAACAAAACAGCATCATTAGTTAGTCTAAAAATATAGCCAGCCTTAGCCAGTCGTTTCGCTGGAATAATTTGTAAGCTTTCTTTTTCCGAGCTGGTGCTCTCCTGAACAGCTTCATTTGCTGCATAGACTCTAGCACGTTCTTTTCCAACACCAGCAAGTGAAAATAATAATGTAATTGCCGATATGATAATATACAGATTTCTTTTGCGTTTCATTTGAGCCTCCCTAAATCACTAACATCATTTCTTATCTGCATTATACTGTTGTTACAATTATATTTCAATCATATTATAATTGAAATATTAACATAAGCTATCTGCTTTCCTGTTTCATCCCTCTTATTTTCCTGCAAGAATATTTTCCTGCCGCTTGCTTGAATACTTTTTTAGGGTCAAGAATATCTTCTTAGCTCGGTTTTTTCAGATCGTCATTTGTGTGGTCAAGCAAAAAAAGCAATAAAGTTAATCTTTATTGCTTTTTTCGTTAACATTTAATATTTTTTCTCAATAAACTGTTAGTATCTTGGGTATTCCCCAATTAAAAGCGCAGGAATGTTCTTGTATTCAATTTCAGTTAGCCAGTTTTCTAATTCCCTGACTGAGGCTTTACCAATCTTTTTGTCCTTATGGCGCAAGTGACTGGCAATTTTAGTTACCTTCTTCATTTGCTTTTTAGCCGCTTTCATTTTCATAATGTCAGCATTATCCATTACTTTTAGTTCAGCCTTAATGAGCTGGTGTAAACTTTGACGTTCGGAATTTATATTATAAAGATCACTGACAATATTCACCCAACCGCGATGCTTGGCAGTCTGATCAACCAAATGAACTTGAACACCATTACGCAAAGAACTAACCTGATCAATTTTGAACAAAACTTGATTATCGATCAATTGTCTTACTTCCGCTTTTGGTAAAGTTTCAACTTGATGGGCGTGTACTGACATGCGGGCATCCTTATTAAGCCGAAAGACATAACCGGCCTTAGCTAACCTTTTTTCGGCTATCCGATCAGTCTTAGCCTCTTTCAGGTTCTGATTTGCTTTAGCGGCCGCGTCAATCTTAGCGGTAGCAATTGCACCCGTCGCAAGCAAAAATAACCCAACAGCGGCTGAAAATGCCACAAGTTTTGCGCTCTTTTTCATTAATATTTCTCCAAATCAATTATTAATTACTTATTGTAACATGAGTTAGTTAATTCATTAATGTTTTTTATCATTAACCCCTTGATTTAATTAAAAACAGCGCGTTTTTGCTCCCTGAAAATTCTGATGAAGCTTTTTCATTTAGTCCACTTTCATTTACTAAACTAGTAAAATTTAGCCCTGATTGAGCTCAGCTTGCTTCAATGCAACTCGTTCTGAAATTTTAATGAACGGAATATAGAACAATGTACAGACAGCCAAAATAATAATTTGCACGAGTACTACTTTCCAGTCGCCACCACTTGCCAATATTCCGCTTAAGATTGGGGGTGTTGTCCACGGTACCAGATAAGCTAACGGCTTAACAAAGCCAATTGCAGTTGCAAAGTAACCAATTAATGAACCAATCACGGGACTTAGTACAAAGGGTATAATCATCGGAATATTAAAAACAATCGGGAAGCCAAAGATAATCGGTTCGTTAATTTCAAAAATTCCGGGGATAATCGAAAGCTTCACAACATCCTTATACGGCTTGTAATGCGACACTAATAAAACAGCAATAATTAATGCAATGGTTAATCCGGTACCACCCATTTGTGAATAAACGGTCACAAAATCAGTATTAATAATGTGAGTTGCTTGTTTTCCGGCCTGAACAGCAGCCATATTTTCATTCATATTAACTAAATTCAAAGGGTCAAGCAACGAACCGTTAATTACCGTTTGATGAATGCCTAAGGTGTATAAGAAGTTGCCAGTTGAGTATATCAGCAAAAAGCCTGGCAATGAGGTGTTAATTGAGCGCAGCGGCTCTTGAATCAAGCGTGAGATTAGTGTCACTAAGTCAGCATTAAAGGCGGCAAATAGAGCCGCAATGATGCCAAAAATACTCAAAGTTAGTAAAGATGGCAGCAAGACAGAAAAGCTTTGACCTACGGCAGGCGGAACCTGCTCGCCAAGGTTAATCTTCAAGGCTTTAACTTTAGACAGCCGCAAGTATATTTCAGTTGCCAGCAAGCCAATAATAATGCCGGCAAACATTCCAGTCGTTCCAACTTGCGAATATAAGACTGCTCCTGTAACCTGAACGGCCTTTTTTGCACCATCAGGAGTAAGGCTAACGTGAATCGCCAGCATGATAAATACTGCTGATAATGCAATTGCAGATGCAGAAATCGGATTATCATATCCTTTGTTTTTGGCTAAATAAAATGCAATCATTGGAGCAACTAGAATGCTGGCGACATTCAATGTCCCATTAGTTAGCGCCGTTCCAAATACTTGAAACTTTAACAGCATTTCCCCTTTTAACAGCCAAGTAAATAAAACATTATTAAAAAACACGGCAATTCCAGCCAGAATAAACATGGGCATTAGGGTGGCGAACGCATCACGCAAGGAGCGCAAATGCACCTGATTGCCAATTTTTACTGAAATATCCGTGAACCGATCCAAGAACACTTGCAGTTTTGGATGGGCCTGCGTACTAGTAGAATCCTTCATTTTTCATACCTCCAGAGGTCAAGTTAGGTCTTGACCGTTTGACTGAATTACCTTCTTCAGCCAGTAATAACTCTTCTTCGGAACACGCTTCATATCACGCAAATCATGGTTAGTGCGGTTGACGTACACAACGCCATATCGCTTATCCATATCGCCTTGCGAACTTAAAATATCGATTAAACCCCAGCCAAGATAGCCGATTACCTTTACGCCATCTTCATTGATAGCCGCCTGCATTGCTTTGATATGCTCGCGGTGATAGTCAATCCGGTAGTCATCTTGAATTGGATGTTGACCGTCCCATTCTTCCCGCACGCCGATGCCGTTTTCAATTGGAAATACTGGCAGGTGATAACGCTGGTAGATTTTATTTAAAACATCCCTAAACCCCAAGGGATCAATTTGCCAGCCCCACTCAGTTGATTGCAAAGTTGGATTGGCTTGACGACCAAAGTCTAAATACAAATTTGGTGCGGTTCCTTTTGGAATTTTGCTTGCATTGATGGTGCTTGACGCGTAATAGCTGAAACTCAAAAAATCACTTCTTAAATTTGAAATTTCAGTCATTTCTTCTTCACTAACGGCAATTTTCAACTTTTTTTCTTTCACAAAAGCAATAACCGCAGCAGAATATTTGCCATAGCTAAATGCATCAAGCAAATTAAAGTTAGTAAACTCATCGATTTGATGAGCGGCAAACGCATCTTGCGGACTGGCCGTTGCTGGATAAATCTGGTTATAAGCCAGCATGCCACCAATCTTGGCGTCAGTTTTTTCATGCAAGTAATTCGCCACTGCAGCGTGACAGTACATCACGTTATGCGCTATTTGATATAAATCGGTTAAACTCTCGTCGCCTTTAACATAACCCGCAATTTTAAATGCACCTGACGAATGGTAAATATTCTGTTCATTAAAAGTGATCCAGTATTTTACCCGATCCGCAAAGTGATCAATTACAATCTTGCTGTAACGAATGAAATCCGCACAGACCTTTTTACTAATAAAACCGTTATAGTCTTCTGCCAAATGCAGGGGCATGTCAAAGTGATAAAGACAGATCATTGGCTCAATCTTACGTGCAAGCAGTGCGTCCACCAGCTTGTCATAATACTTTAGCCCTTCTTCGTTAACTTCTTTGTCACCGTCTTTAATTACTCTTGACCATGAAATCTGGAAACGATACATGTTCATCCCCAAATCTTTCAGATAGTCAAAGTCTTCTTCAAAATGATGGTAATTATCATTAGCAAAATGCCAATCGCTGGCATGTTCACTTGGCTTGCGAACATCGTATACGGACAAGCTCTTGCCGCCTTCATTCCAACCACCTTCTGTTTGCATACTAGAAGTTGAGTTTCCCCAAAAAAAATTTGTCATTATTATCTTTCTCCTTTCAAAAGCGCTTTCATAATAAATCTTATTTCATCTTGCTTTCCAAGTAAATCTTTGCCATGCTGTAAGTAAAGCATTTACTTTACTTATGAGTGAAAGGAGCGCTTATGGCTGCTAAACCCAAATATTTAACCATCGCCAATCAGCTTGAGCAGGATATTTTAATCCATAAATACCAAAAACAATTGCCTCATCTTGACCAGCTGGCGCTTATTTACCAAACAAGCAAGGTAACAATTGTTAAGGCCCTCAGCTTCTTGCAATACAAGGGCATTATCAAAACGGTCCGAGGACACGGGACGATTATTTTAACCGCAACCGAAATTGAACTTGCCAAAAAAGACAATGCAAACGAGCATGTCGGTTTTACCGAAAGGATTAAGAATTCTGAATTTTTAACGAGCAATATTATTTCGTTTGATCTGCGCGAACCAACTGAAAAGGAAGCCGCCTTTTTAAAAATCGGTAAAAGCGAGCAAGTTTATGACATTATCAGGCAACGGCTTTTAAACGACTTTCCCGTTCGGTTGGAATATACGATTATGCCCGTCAAAGTAATTCCTGGCATCACAAAAGCCGTGCTGGAAAAGTCAATTTATGGCTATATTGAAAATACTTTGCAGTTAAAAGTTGGCCGCGCCAATCGAACCTTTCGCGCCGATAAGTCTGATGCCTATGACCAGCTGTATTTGAAATGTGCTAAAACAGATCCCGTCTTTGAAGTTGAACAAGTTTGCTTTTTGAGCAGCGGTCTGCCCTTTGAATATTCGCAAACGCGCAATCGTTATGATCAAGGCGAATTAACTTTAAATCAGGTCTGAGCAAAAAAAGCGTCCATCGCAAAATGTGATGAACGCTTTTAGCTTTTCAGATGTTCAAAATCGGCAATCATGCTAAACAATTTATTTTCCGAAACCATTAATTAAGTTCAACGTGATTGATATTGCTTAAACTGACCTTGGTTTTCGCAATTAAGATCAGATCCTTTTCATATCCTTCCACAAAACCAACAAGATCAGGCTGTCTTTTTCCTTCCTCATCCAGCTCGTTTAACTGCACCGCTACTTGACGCTTATTGGCATACGCTTTTAACAAAAGCTCACTGATCGCTTCTGGCGTCATTGGCTTTTTTTTCTGATAAACTACAGCGCGCTGGGCCTTGTCTTTGTTGATTGTCGCCGTGTGATCACTCAAAAAGAAGCCCTGCCACTTTTTCATTCCACGATCTTGGTAAGTCTTAAAAAAATCATCAAGCACCTGATCAAATTCTTTTTGGTTAAATTTTTTCTTCATTTTTCAACGCACGCTTTCATGCAAACATATGTTTTCATAAATTATAAAACAAAGTAAAAAATAAAAAAAGCCTGACGTCAGATTTAAACAAATCTTTGTCAAGCTTTTAACTGTTGAGCGTGCCTATTTTATTTTAAAACTTTCCTAACGACACCGCTTTTGCGATCGTTAAGCATTTGCCTTATGTTGCAAGCTCAGCCAAAAGGTGAGTTGCAGCTTAGCAAATTTGTTCAGGTTTAAAAATAAAACTGGTGGAACGTCAAATCTCATCCCTGCTATTTGCTTACAAACAGGTCAAACTAAATTACCGTAAAGAAGGCTACTAAGCCAAAGACAATCCCAACGCTATTACATGCTGAAATTGGCACATCGCGGTCTTCCTTAAACAAGGCATATATTACCCAAAGAAGACAGTTAACTTTTGTTGCTAATGGCTGAGTGGGATTACCCTTAATGCCGTGCAAATTATTAACAATTTGTGGAATATATGCAATATACATAATGATTGCACTGGC
>CALYQE010000007.1 GCA_945281075.1 uncultured Lactobacillus sp.
TACAGACGTTGGATGGGGAACCGCATCAACAATTGGCTGGGGATCATCAATTATGCTGGTTACTGTGATTGGATTCATAGTTATAAACGCAATCTTGCTGTTTTTAAATTTAACAAAAACTGTTGATCTCGATATTTTTAATTTTTGGATTTTTCTTTTAGTAGGAGGCCTCATATACGCAGGTACCAATAACTTCTGGATTGCAGTTATTGCCGACTGGATTATTTACGTCTTAACGCTAATTATTGCAGATATGACTCAACCAATCATTCAGAAGAAATTTCCTAAGAAGGACCTAAAAGGTATTTCATTTCCTCACCTAACCTGCTTAGCATGGGTGCCATTTGGAATTGTTGGAAATTGGATTTGTGAACACATTCCTGGTTTAAACAAAATTAAGTTGGATCCTGAAACAATTAACAATAGACTCGGAACATTAGGAGAACCGATTAGTTTTGGCGCAATTATTGGTGTTCTGATGGGCATCTTAGCTGGTTATGATTTCTCTAAGACATTAACGCTAGGGGTAAATATTGCTGCCTCAATGTACCTCCTGCCAATAGTGGTTGATGTATTGGTTTCAGGTTTAGTCATGGTAAAAGATCATGTTAATGCAAAGCTAAGAGAATGGTTTCCAAAAAGAGAGTTTTATATTGGAATGGATACAGCACTATTAATTGATGATCCTTCTGTTTTATCAACAGGTCTTTTGCTTTTGCCTTTGGCAATTATTTTAGCTTTTATTTTGCCAGGTAACCGGGTACTGCCATTTGCAGACTTAGCTTCGCTAATATTTCTATTTGCGTTAGTAGCACCATTTTGTAATCGAAACATTTTCAGAATGCTCATTTCAGGTCTACTTATCATTGTTACTATTTTCTACGTCGGAACTTCCATTGCACCTGAATTCACCAAAGCAGCAGTTCAATCACATGTTAGTTCTATAAAAGCTTTTAGTTCCATTACAAATTTAGTTGGCTCTGCAACAACTTGGATTGGATGGATTTTTATTAAAGGTAGCGAATGGATCGCAGCACTTTTTTAAAGTAAAAATAAAAACACGAATATTACAGTCATTATCTTAATTTAGAGTGTTCTACATGGATTACGTAAAAGCATAGCCATTGGAACACTTTTTAATTTAAGCAGATAGTTCGATGCAGAAAAATCTTTACTACGAAAAAAGAGCACAATCTTTAAATCCCATTGTGTGATTAGATCCTTGACTAAGTATGCCCAAACTATTCTAAATATATGGATTTAAGTTAATTCAACCTCATTTTTCAATCTATTTTGAGTGGGTACGTGGAATTAATTTCCCCTTGTCTTTTACTTAATACACCTGCTTAACATAATTTTCAAATTACAGACTCTTTAATTTTTCTGAATAGATCCGCAGCTCTTTGCTTCAGCTTCTGGTTGCCTTTAAGTCGAAAAAAATTTTAGTTTCACCCAGCTTATCTATATGCAAAATAGCAAATGAAAAACCAGAAATCTAAGAGATTTCTGGTTTTTTCTTTATTAACTGCTCGAATATTCCTAGCAGCAATATTTTTAGCTGTTAAAATGTCTCTATCAATTTTTATGCTTATGCCAAGATTGATACAACTATAATGGTTAGATCAGCGGGGAAAAGAAAATATGGATAATTAGGAATTATTTTTACCAAAAGTGAAAATATATTTTTTGGGTTAAGTAGTTTTTATCATTAAAAGAAACTTTCTTGTCAACCTAAAACTGTTTGATTACTCCACAAAGTTGCAAAAGACCAATACAAAAAATAACAAGACCTAATAAAATGTATAACCAATCATAAATACCGGTACTTTTTTTGGTGATAAATCCGGTACTCATTAGTAAAAAGCCGACAACGAGTGTGATTAAGTTGTTTATCCCCATCTTGCTTACCACTCTCTATTTCAAAATACCAATTGCATATCCTAAAATACCGACTCCAAACAAAATAAAGATTAGTAGGATTGGACTAACCCGCTTTTTCAATAGGTACATCATCAACAACGTCAATCCTAGAGAAAGCAAGCCCGGACAAAGTTGATCTAAAATATTTTGCACCGTTGTAATTGTTGTTTTTCCGTTAAAAGTAGTTTTTGAGACAACTAATGGCACGTTAATTGTCGTCCATTTATTAACCAGAACACCCATAATGAACAATCCTAAAACAGTTGCTCCTTCGGTTAACTTTTTCAAGAAGTTTCCAGAAAGTTCTTGTACCAAAGACATGCCTTCGCTAAGACCTAATTTTAGTCCGTACCATTTTATTCCTAAACGAACGATATTAAAGACGAGAAAAAAGATTACTGGTCCAAGCCATGAGCCTTGTAACGCCAAGGTGGCTCCAAGAGCAGCTAAAATTGGTCTTAGTGTACCCCACATTACAGGATCGCCAACGCCACAAAGCGGACCCATCAAACCAACTTTTAAACTATTAATTGTGCTAATATCAATATCCTCACCTTGTGACTTAGCCTGTTCTAACGCACTCGTCAAACCGATGACAGGACCACAAAAAGCAGGAGTAACATTAAAGAAAGTGTTATGGCGCTTTAAGGCTGTAATTTGGTCTTCCTTCTTCTTGTATACTCGCTTAATTGTTGGAATCATGTCCACGCAGAATGCTAATGCATGGATTCGTTCATAATTAAATGATGCTTGCTGAAAATTAGAAAAGATAAAAGTTTGAAAAATATCCTTTTTTGTTAATTGATTCTTTATTTTTTTATTTTCTTCCATGTTCATACTCCACCTTAATCCTCTAATTCATCTTCCGATAATTCTGTATCGGAGGCAGTGCCTGCAGAAGATGATTGAACTTTATCTTTAGAAAATTGCGGATCCAGTTGGACGTAAATTAAAGCTAAGATCAAACCCACTGCACCAAAAGCAAGCAAACTAAGTTTTAGGTATCCGCTTAAAACAAATCCCAAGTAGAAAAAGGGCATCAAGTATTTGACATACATCATATTCAAAATCATTGCATATCCAACAGTTACAATGAAGCCACCGGCAACTGCCAAGCCACCTGTTACTACTTCAGGCAAAGAATTAAGTGCATTCTGAACCATCACTGGGCTAACAAACACAGCTACTAGCGTAGTTGGAATAGAAACTCTAAATGCCTGAACAATTAGTGCTGAAAAATGTAGCCACTCAATTGCCCTAAAATTAGCTTTTTCCACTTCTTTATCTGACGCGTGCTGAAACACAACTGTAAAAGTACGTGCAAGTACAGTTAGCACTTGTCCAGCTGCAGCAACTGGCAAGGCAATGGCTATTCCCTTAGTTATGCTTTGGTGCCCTACAATTACCAATATCGTTGAAATCGTGCTAGCCAGAGCTGAATCAGGTGATTGTGCTGCACCAACATTCATCCATCCCAAAGCAATCAGCTCTAGTGTGCCTCCTAAAACAACACCTTTTATTGGATCACCTAAGATTAGTCCCATTACTGAACAGGCGATCAGTGGCCGGTGCGTTTGCCATTCATCCAAAACACTTCCACAGCCAACAATTGATGACCATAAAAAAACTAATATAATTTGGAAAGTTGACATAATTTTCTCCTATAAATTATTTTTAAGCCATTTATTTAATCAGCTTGAGAATATCTTTTTTGGGATCATCAGCCAAAACTCGCAAGTCTAGGTTAACCCCTAATTTATCTAGCTCGATAAAGGCTTGAACGTCTTCAGGTGTTACAGATACTGCCTTAGTAATCTGTTTCTTGCCTTCTGCATATGACATCCCTCCTATATTAATTGATTTTAGAGGAATCCCACCTTTAACTAATTCCAATACTTCAGTTGGATTAGTGAATAAATAAAAAACAGTGTCGTTTTGGTATTTAGGATTATTGTAAACGGCTATCGCTTTTGCTACGTCGACCACGTTAACTTTCATTCCAGCTGGAGCTGCCTGTTTGACTAATACTTTACGGATATTGTCATTAAATACCTCCTTGCTTACAACGATAATCCTCTTTGCATTAGCTAACTTTGACCATACCGTTGCAACCTGGCCATGAATCAATCGGTCATCAATCCTCGCAAACTTGATAATCATCAAAAATCATCTTCCTTCTCTATTTTTTTCATTTCCCAACTTAATGCCGTAGTATAATTTGCCGAATCTGCTAAAATTTCTTGAACAAGTTCTGTAATAGACACACTAGTCATTTTGGTAGCAATTTCTAACAAAATTGGTAAGGACATACCGGCAATGACATCTTTAGCTTTTCCGTTGAGAGCAAGATCAGCGGCTGCATTATATGGTGTTCCTGAAAAAAGATCCGTTACAATTAAAATTTGGTCAGTTGAGAATTTGCTACTAGCCTGTAGTATTTTATTTTTGACGTCTTCAATACCTTCACCGGGTTCAAAAGTTAACGCAATAAAGTCCTCTGCTTTGCCAAAAATCATTTGAATTGCTTCCTTAAAGGCCACACCAGTTTTTCCATGTCCAATTAAAATAACTTTCATTTCTAACCTCTTGACTTTCCTCCAGCAACGTTAATTGTTACACCAGTTATGTAACTAGCTCGGTTAGATAATAAGTAATTTACTAAGTCGGCTACTTCTGAAAGCTTGCCGCTTCGTCCTAAAGGAGTTGTAGAAGTGCTTGAATATCCACTTCTTAACTGCTCGACCGTAATATTTCTTGTATAAGCAAGTGCTTCTTCATATGAAGGAGTACGCAATCCTGTTGCTTCTAATATGCCTGGGGCCACCCCAACCACACGAATGTTATATTTTCCTAATTCTTTAGCCCAGGATCTAGTTAAACCATTAATTGCACCTTTTGTTGCTGAATAAATGCTTTGTCCTTGAGAACCTTCAAGGCCTGCTTCTGAAGACATATTTACAATAACTCCAGCGCCTTGTTTGACAAGCTCTCTTGCAACTGCCTGTGACATTAGGTAAACGCTTTGAACATTAACGGCGATCATTTTTTGAAATTCATTTAAATGAATTTCATATTTGCTTTCCGGATTTTTCTCATCGACTAACAGTCTGGGCAAATTGATCCCAGCATTATTAACTAAACCAGCAATTTGACCAAATGTGATTTTTGTTTGCTCAATTAAATTAGCAACGTCTTCTGGAGCAGTCACATCACATTTAATAAACCGAAATCTGTCATTATTCACCTTTGAAGGATTCAAATCAGCATCGACAACGTTAGCCCCATTAGAAAGCAATTCTTTTACTATGGCATCTCCAATCCCTGAAGAACCACCCGTTACAATATATGTTTTATTATTTAAATCGATCCAACTATCCATTTTTTCTCTCCTTTTCACAAATGTTATATGCGTTTGCTTTTTTATGTTAGCGCTATCTTAATTTAAAATATAGCAACTTATATCACTACAATCAATGAGTTTGTGGTAATTGTCACAAATGTGATTTATAATAAAAGAAAAAATTGGCTTGAGGAGTTATGAAATGGAAAATAATTTAATAAACCAACTCATTCTGATCGCAAAACTTTACTATATAGATGGACTTACTCAAAATGAGATCGCAGTAAAAGTGCACATCCATCGCAGTCAAATTAGTCGAATGCTTAAAGAGGCCCGAAAGCTTGGCTTGGTTAAAATTACTGTGAATTCGGGTTTAGAAGACTTTAGTGACTTACAAAACTTTTTGATTAAAAAGTTTAAGCTAAAAGAAGCACTAATTGTCCCAGAAAATATTAATGACCTAAATTTAAAAACTCTGGGTAGTTTTGCGGCTAATTACTTATCACAGACAATAACTAATAATTCAGTTATCGGTATTTCTTGGGGTAGAACTTTGGCTCATGTTTTTCAGGCTATGCCAACAGCAAGTGAAAAGCACGGAATCACTGTTGTGCCCCTAATCGGCGGTCCTGCTGGCAGACTGAAAAATGACTATCAGTCTAACCGCTTGGCTTTTCTATTAAGTGAAAAATTAAATGCTAAAAGTGAATCACTAAACTGCCCCGCAATTGTTAGTTCTAAAAATTTGCAAGAAGAGCTGATTTCTAATCCTAACAATCAGGCCGTTTTTAATCTTTGGCAAAATCTTGACTATGCGATCGTGGGAATTGGAAGCAATTTAATCATCGATATGGAGCAATGGCAAGAATTCTATAAGAATTCAAACTTTGCTTCAATTTTTAATGAAACAAATGCCGTAGGTGATATTCTTTCACAACCGTATTCTGAAGAGGGGAAAATTATCAATTCTTCCAAGTATCATATTATTAGCATGAATCTTGATTCTCTCAAGAAAGTACCGATAGTCATTGGAGTTGCCTGCGGAAGAAACAAAATTAAATCTATTTTAGGTGCGTTAAATACACACATTCTCGATGTCTTAATCACTACTGACGTGACAGCATTAGGAATTCAAGACTTATGCATGTAAAATCACATTTGTGATCTTTTGCTTATATTCGTTGTTTTAATAACCATTTTGCAGTAATATCATTTGTGAAGTTAGCGCTTTCTGATAACAAATTGTATTAAGGAGATTAGAAATGGTTCAAAGCAAAGCCTTACGTTTATATGGAAAAAACAACATGCAAATTGATACATTTTCATTACCTGAAATTAAAGATGATGAGATCTTAGCTGAAGTCGTGTCTGATTCTATGTGCATGTCCTCTTGGAAACTCGCCAAAGAAGGAGAAGATCATAAAAAGACGCCTAATAATTTAAAGGACAATCCAATTATTGTGGGTCACGAATTTTCAGGCAAAATCATCAAAGTAGGCTCAAAATGGCAAGGAAAATATCATGAAAATCAAAACATAGTCGTTCAGCCTAATTTAGCTAGAGACGATACGCCGTTTGTACCTGGTTATTCTTATCCATACATTGGCGGTGACGCAACCTTTATCAATATTCCAAATGAAGTAATGGAATTAGGTTGTTTAATTCCATTTAATGGTGACTCATATTATGAAGGCTCACTTTGCGAGCCTGTTAGTTGCGTAATTGCAGCTTTTGATGCTCAATACCACTTAATTCCACATACTTATAATCATAAAATGGGGATTAAAGAAGGTGGCAACATGTTAATCATTGGCGGAACCGGTCCTATGGGTTTGCTAGCGATTGACTACGCACTTCATGCAGATGAAAAACCTAAAAAACTAATCGTCACCGATATTGATCAAGAAAAATTAGATAGAGCTAAAGAACTTTATCCTTCTGATGAAGTTGACATCGAATTTGTCAATACCAAAGGACTATCGGTGGAAGATCAAGAAAAGCTATTGCGCTCAAAAGTAAACGGTCAAGGTTATGACGACCTGTTTCTGTTAATTAGCGTTAGGCCTTTAGCTGAAATGGCCGGTCGATTGATGAATACTGACGGCTGCTTAAATCAGTTTGCCGGTCCAGTAGACAAATCTTTCTCTGCTAATTTAAATTTTTATGATGTTCACTATAACTTTACTCATGTGGTCGGAACATCAGGTGGAAATGCTGAAAATGAGGCAAAAGCCGCTAAGTTAATTGCTGATCACAAATTAGACGTAGCGAAGGTCATTACTCATGTTCTAGGACTAAATGCAGCAGCAGAAACCACTCTTTCTCAACCTGAGATTGGTGGCGGGAAAAAATTGATTTACACTCACAAAAATTTTGATCGAATTGAACTAGACAAAGTAGATCCTGAAACAGAACTAGGAAAAATCCTAAAAAGCAATAACGGGGTTTGGTCCCATGAAGCTGAACAATGGATTTTAAATAACATGCCAGACATTTAACGCTGATCTATAGAAAAGAGCTTTAGCAAATTAGATAAATATCTAATTTTTCTAAAGCATTTTTTATTTCTTCTCAGCCTTAACTAGATTAAAAAACTTTTGCATCTATCATTTCTAGTAAAGCACATAGCTACATAAAAAAGCATATTTTGACTTTAATCCAAAATATGCTTTATTTTTGTGTTTGGTTTCCACTTAAAAACGGCAAAATTGAAGTAAAATTATTGCGCAACAGCATTATTTTATCTGTTCTAAAATTGGCAAAAATTGCTGCGCTAGAAATTCTTTAAGTTGGTTCGTTGTACCAGTTTCAAAGAATTTGATACTTTCATTGTTCATTACCAAGGAACTACTAATTATGCCCAAGACATGCAATTCTTCACTTGTACTATCATCTGGTGCGAGCATAATCAAAAATCGGTCTACGTCTATTTCATGGTCATCCATTCCCAGCATTTTGAGTGGCACAGTTAACTGGCAAACCGTAACATAGATTCTTCGAACGGCAGAGCTGCTTGTATGCACTAGTGCTAGATGTGAATTAGGTAATCCAATTGGGGACAGGTTAATTCTTTTTATTAATTTTTGAGAAACATGTTCGCAGTCAGCAATTACATCTTTAGGAAGCTGTTTAACCGCCTTATTAATCACTTGATCAATAGACTGCTTTTGCATATTTTTCAGGTCAAAGACAAGAAAATCTCTTGTGATTCCCGTATACAAATCTATTTTGTTTTTGATTGCATTCAGCTTTGCTAGCGAGAAACTATGGTAATCATTCTTGGCTAAATTAGCATACTTTTCCTGATATGTTTTCAAATATTTTTTGATTTTTTCAACTTCACCATTTAATAAAAGCGGACTTACAACCTGATATTCTCTAGAAAAACCAGGCAGATCTGTCGTGGTCAAGACAAGATCGTAGTTCGCCACATCAATCTGATTTAGCCTTGAAATCTTGGTCGTATCAACTTGATCGATTTCTGGAAGCTCTTGAATTAAGCGATTTTTTAAAATTTGCGAAGTCGAAAAACCATTCTCACAAATTACTAAGGCTCTCAATCTATGCCCATATTTGTGACTTTCACATTCATTGGCAAAATAAAGTAAGATTAGCTGTCGTTCAGAACTAATCAGGGGGTTTTCAGGGAAAACTTCTGTCCATTTATCGTCAATGATTTTGGCCAGGTCTTGATATTTTTGCTCCATCTGCTCAATTGAGCGTAAATTAGTTTCGGGCAGAGGAGGCTGCTTCTTTTTTAATAGGCTTTCAATATGATCTGTTAATTTTTCAAAGAAAGACGGATTTCTAGTAAAATCCCAGCCATATGTTGTCGAAACCAACGAAATAAATTCTTTAACTTGGACTGAAATTGAAAAGTCCATGTCATCAAAGCTATCGTGAGTAATCTGTTGATCACTATTTTTTAGCTGTACAGCCAAAAAATTTACCTCTTCTTTGTCACTACTTTGATGGTTTACTTCCGATAAAAATTTATATACCAGGCCCAAGTATTTTATTTCAACGTTTTCATTAGTTATCTTAGTAATTTTACAACCAAAGGAACTGCGATAAATAGTCAAAGAAAATATTAGTACCAAAGAAATTGTCTGACGATCAGAGATTCCCTTAATTTCCGGCAGCACAGATTTTGTCAGGGAGTCATAGCTTTTTATTAAGAGTTCAGTTGGAATAAGCAAGGCAAAAATATTATCCATGATCTCTTCTTTTTTTTGGAGACTTAAAAGAAATTTATATTCATTAATTTCACTTAAAACTATTCTACAAAAAAGCTGTCTTCTCAACGCTTCTGGGCCAGTAACAACAATGCCTACCCCTTTTTTACGGTTAAGAAGTAAACCATACGCTGATAAAGACTGAGAAACGTCATTTAAGTCACGCTGAATGGTTCCTTGACTAACCTCAAGGTTTAACGCAAGCTCATTTATTTTCATCTCAGCGGTGCTCAACAAAAGCATCGCAACAATTGCGTTTTGTCTAGATGAGGTAGGTAATCGATAAGTCTTTTTCTGATTAATCAGGCTATTTTCAATTTGCGAAATAGCTCGTTGACTCCCGTTTACCTGATAAATGCCATCATTATTTGCTAAGATTACTCCTTGTTGTTCCAAATATAATCTCAATTCCGCAAATTCTCGATAAAGCGTGCGTTGGCTTACGCCTAATTGCTGCTCAATTTCTGCCAATGAAAGCCCCTTTTTGCTTCTAGTTAACTTTAGCAAAATTTTTCTTTGTCGCTCAGTAAATACAACCATTTATGCCATCCCTAGGAATTATCAGTTAGTATCAAAAAAACAGCCTCTTTTAAATTACTCTTATCAGATGACTGTTTTTCAATATCTAATTTTACTTTTTAAATTCTTCAGATATTTTGCCTGCTAATGCATTGATCAAGTCAGAATCCTTTAAGTTGGTAGTTTTCTGAACCACTTCGGCGAATTTGACTTGAATCATTTGTTGAAGTTTTCTGCTTTCTTCATCGCTTGGAACATTAAATTGATAAATCTTAGCGGCAGTTTCAAGTAACTTACTGTACCCGAAACCACGCGCTTTTGCTTCACGAATTGGTCTAATAAAGCGTTCGTTATAGCCTAACTTACGAATTGGAGTTCTACCAACGCGTGCAATCGTATCAGAAATATATGGATTTTTAAAGCGATTAATTATCTTTTCTTGATATTTTTCATGTTCTGTACGATCAAAGTTCCATTTAGCAATCAGCAAATCGCCCGTTTCCTTTAGAACTCCCTTTAGCTGATCTAATACTTGCTTATCCTGTATTGCTTCATTAATGCTGTCGTATCCTAGAGTTTTCCCAGTATAAGCTACCGTTGCATGGCCAGTGTTGACAGAAAATAGTTTACGCTCAATGTACGGTTCTAGATCTGGAGCATAACCAACCCCATCCAACTTTATTGCAGGATTGGCCATCTGTGATTCGTCAACAATCCATTCCTTAAAAGGCTCAACTGAAACCATCAGCGGATCTTCGTGGCTTTGCAAAGGAACGATTCGATCAACTGCTGCATTAGGAAAACCAACATATTCATCAGCAAAGTTTTTAACATCAGTTTTGAGATGCTTGTAAACTTCTGTTTTTAGTAATTGTGAGCCACCAATCATATTCTCACAAGCAATAACATCAATTTTTTGCTTATTATCCTGATTTTTCCGTTCGGCAATTCCCTGTGCAATTAAAGGAGCAATCAGTGGCAAAATTTTGGGCCCTATAGCCGTTGTAATTAAATCAGTTTGCGCAATTTCTGCAACTACTTGATCCGGCTCTTTGCCATTATTGATCCCTTTGACGTTTTTAACTGTGATTTTTTCTTGACCAGCCGCAGCAAGCTCAATCGTGTACTCATGCCGTTTATTTAATTCATCAATTATTTTTTCGTTAACATCAACAAAATCAATTGAAAAGTCATTCGCTGCGAGAGTTTCTCCAATAAAACCACGTCCAATATTACCTGCTCCAAAATGTACTGCCTTCACTTTTAAGCTACCTCCTTTAATAAATCAATTACTTCCTGTTCCGTTTGCGCATCAGCCAGTTTGGCCACATTTTCAACTTTATTGCAAAATAGTGCAATCTGGGACAAGACATCTAGATGTTCATTGTTTAAAGCGGCAATGCCAAAAACGATAGTAGCTAGCTTTGAGCTGCTTTTGTCTTCTGAGAATTCAACGCCTTTAGGAATTTGAATTAATGAGATGCCGGTTTTTTTGATGTATTTTTTAGCTTCCCCAGTGCCGTGCGGTATGGCGATGAAATTTCCAATGTAAGTTGACACATCTTCATTTCGTTTGAGCATTGCATCAACGTAGTCCGGTTCTACACAGCCATTATCTACTAGCAATTTTCCGGCGGCCCGGATAGCATCCTCTTTTATATCGTAATGCTGGTTAAGCATAATCATATTTTTAGTTAGTTCCATATTTTTCTTCCTTATTTCAGATAAAGTATCAGCTTTTGCAAGTCTTCATTATTTAGTAAATTGTCTACTGCAATAATTTGGGCCTTTGAAACTTGATTTCTAAGCTTTTTCTCCAAAGAAATAGTTGTAATCAACAACTGCTCAGGACTATCTTGAACTTCCTCTAAAGTTACTTGTTTAGCAACAAGATTGATCTCAACTTTTTTAAGTTCGCTATTGAATAAATTAGCTGCCATTGTGGTAGAACCAATATTTTGAGGTTCACAGACAAAACTAACCTCATGTACCCTAGAAAAATCAATATCGCTAAATAAGGCTGAAACTGATTTATCAACTTTTGAATTAGTTTCGTTTAAATCACTCTTGCTCATATCTTCTTGCAGCATCTGTACAATTTCGTCATAGCGTGGGCTATTCATAAAGTTGCCAACTGAAACATGAGTGGCATCTGGAGTTTTTTCAATTGCGCGATCAGTTAACTCTTTTTGAGTAACCACTAACAAATTAGGCTCGGGTTTTAAATCACGCACAGCAACATTCGTTACAGGAATATTTGTAATGCCTGCTTTCTTTAGCTTATCTCGTAATAAGGACGCACCCATCGCTGATGAACCCATACCAGCATCACAAGCAAAGATAATTTGGTTGATTTTATCTGAAAAAGCAGCTGACGAAGCAGCAGTTTTTAAGCCCTTAGCTTCAGCTTTCATTTGCTGTACTTGTTCTTGTTTCGTTTCCAGATCGTCATCCATTGACTTATCATGCTTTAGAATAAGCGCAGAAAATACAAAGGACACAACTGTAGCAATCAAAACACCAGAAATGTTTGCAACGTAGCCGCCTTTAGGCGTCATCAATAAAATGGCAATAATTGACCCAGGCGAAGCAGCCGCTTTTAAGCCTGCTCCTAATAATTGAAATGTAAATGTACCAGATACACCTGCTAAAATAGCAGGGATGATCAGTACGGGTTTCATCAAAATGTACGGAAAGTAAATTTCATGAACCCCTCCTAAGAAATGGATAATAACTGATCCAGGGGCTGAAGACTTTGAACTACCTTTTCCATATAGACAAAATGCAAGTAAAATTCCCAAGCCAGGGCCAGGATTTGATTCCAGTAAAAACAGAATAGATTTACCCAATTGACCAGCTTGCTGAATTCCTAGCGGTACTAAAATCCCGTTACCAACAGCATTGTTTAGAAATAGAACTTTAGCAGGCTCAATGAAGATATTGGCTAGTGGCAACAAATGAACTGAAATAATCCAGGCAACACCTTTGGCTGCTAAATTGCTTCCTCCAACTACCAACGGATTAACAATTGACTGACCAATGATCGCCAAAATCATTCCGATTATCCCGGCTGAAAAATTCTTGTAGATCATTTCAAAGCCGGCTTTTATCTTATCTAGGAACAGTTGATCAAATTTCTTTATACACCAACCGCCAAAGGGGCCCATAATCATGGCGCCCAAAAACATTGGCACCTTGGCTCCAACAATAACTCCTGTTGTTGCAATCGCACCAATTACGGCACCGCGCTCATCATCGACCATTCGACCACCAACATAGCCAATTAGCAATGGCAGCAAATAATGCAGCATTGGATTGATCAGTTCTGCAATATGTGAGTTAGGAAACCATCCCCCTGGTACCATAAAAAGGGCTGTCAAGAATCCCCATGCAATGATTGCCGAAATATTAGGCATGATCATTCCAGAAAGAGCTGTTCCAAACCGTTGAACTTTTGTCTTAATCGAACTTTTCTTTTTAGCTGTTACTTGTTCAACAGCAATATTCTCTTGGGACATTTTCTCCTCCTTTATCTTTCTTCTATATGGTTATTCTAAGCAGTTAAGTATGCGCTTACAATGAAATCTAATTGTCATTTTGGCACTTAAGTTTTGCCAAAATGAATTTGGCAAAATTCAGCAAAAAATAACTTTGACTTTAAGAATTAAAAAGGTAACCTGTTTTGCTTTCTAACGGCTAGCTGTGAAGATGTGTTTCTAACTTATTTCATTACGGTCAAAAGTTTCCATTAGTTGGAGTTCTAACACATATTAAATTAATAATATTGTTGGCGCTGTTATGAAATGCTTTGCTCTGAAAATCAAAGTAGTTTAATGAATTTCGGCCGATTATATCAGCCAGCGATTTGGACAGAAAAAAGGCAACAATAGTGATTAACTATTGTTGCCTTTTTACTTGTATAGCTGTTTTAATACAGGTATTTTTTGACCACTTCTTTTGGATCCATGCCTGCTCGAATTTTTAATTCTAGTTCTGTTGCCACTTCAGCAATAATTGCCTGCGGATCGATGACATGATATGGGTGATCCGGTGCTTTTTCTTGTGCTAGGGATAATTCCGTACAACCTAATAAAATGACGTTGCAGCCATATTCATCATGCATTTTACGTAAAATGCGGTGGTATAGCCCAGCATCAACGACGCCTTTTTGCTTAATATTGGTATAAATCAATTCCGTCACCAGTGGCTGAATTTCCGGTCCGCCCAATTCAGCGACTCGACCAACCTGTTCAATTTCATCAACATATAAATGATCATAAATTGAACCTTCAGTTGCAATCACGCCGATCTTTTGCTCATCGGGGTAGTCTTGCACAAAACGATGCACGGCTATTCGCATCATATGCAAAAACGGGACGTCTGAAAGCTTAGCTAAATCATCATAAAAATAATGCGCCGTGTTACAGGGCATGATAAAAAAATCCGGCTTGAGTTTTGCTTGCTGCAAGACGTCTTCACGTAAGTCAAAGTAAAAATTGGGCTTGGAATGGTCCTTGATATAAGTTGTCCGATCAGGTACTTGCGCGTCATTTACCAAGATATAATTTAAATAGTCTTGATCTTTGGTAATCTTTATTTTGTGATTAAGTTGTCGCGCAAGACTTTCCGTCGCGATCGTCCCCATTCCACCAAGAATAGTAAAAAAATGCTTCATCTTCTGCTTTACTCGCTATCTAAAATGTTCGTTTTGTCCTTCTAGTTCATTAATTATTTGCTGGGCAACAACCGTGTCAGAAGCATATGGCGTATTGACACCGCGAATCTTTTGGAAAGGATCTTCCCCCTTGCCGCAAATTAGAACAACGTCACCTGTTCGCGACATGCTAATCGCATCATGAATTGCCTTTTGCCGATCCAGCTCAATCGTCACGTCAACTTTTGAATGATCAATTCCGGCATCAATTTCTTGACAGATGGCCAGTGGATCTTCAAAGCCCGGATCATCGGTCGTCAGAAAAGCCTTGTCCGCATACGCATTTAAGCTTTTACTGAAACCAGGACGTCTTGACAGGCCCTTATCGCCCGGCGCCCCAAGGACAACAATAATTTTTGGATTATCAAATTCGCGCTGCATAAAACCCATGAGAGCCATCATTGAGGCTTCATTATGGGCATAGTCAACTACGACCACACCATGATCTTTAGTAATCTCAGTTTGCATTCTACCCGGTACGGTCACGTTGGCAATTCCCTTGGCAGCGTCAGCGTGACTCATGCCAGCTAAGCCAGCGCCAATAACCGCAGCGGTACCATTTGATTCATTAAAGTCCCCTAGCATTTTTAGGCAGTAATCGCCGGCTATCTGCAGTTTTCTTGCCTTTTCGCTCACGCACAACACTTGGAATTTTGTTTGAATTAAATCAAGCTGCTCGGTAGAGTAGCGAAAGTCAATTGTTTCCTTGAGCTCAGGATTATGAAACTTTTCATCCGCAAAGAGATAAATGCTGTCCGGTGAAGTTGTCGTAGTGGCTGCAGCATAAATTTCGTTAAAATGATCCGTTTGCGCATTAATGATGCATTTGCGAGCATTCACTAGCAGCTGGAGCTTGCAGTGCAAGTAGTCGGCAAAGTTAGGATGTTCATTGGGCCCAATGTGGTCAGGCGAGATGTTTAAAAAGAAGCCTAAATCATAGGTTAGGCCAAACACACGGTTACGCTTGTATGCTTGACTGGAAACTTCCATGACAAGGTGCGTCATGCCATTGTCCACAGCATTACGCATATCACGGAACAGGTCCAGCGATTCCGGCGTGGTTAAACTTGACTTAAAAGTGTCTTCCGGCTTTTGCCCAACAACATTATTAACGGATGATAACAATGCCGTGCGATTGCCATTAACCTGATCAAGCATCCCCTTTAAAAAGTAAGCCGTGGATGTTTTGCCCTTTGTTCCTGTAATACCAATTACATACAAGTCATCTTGCGGAAAGCGGAAAAAAGCGGCTGACAATAAGGACATGGCCTTCGATACATCACGGACAATCAGCGCGTGCATCCCTTTTCCTTCCGGATATGGTTGCTCTGCTACATAGCAATTAGCTCCATTGTCTTTAGCCATTGATAAATAAGTTGGTCGAAAACCAGCACCCTTGCAGAAAAAAAGCGTATCGGTCTCAATGTCGCGTGAGTCATAGGAAACGTATTCCATGCGTGTCCTCACCGTGTCTTGAACCGCGCTAGACTTAAGCAAGTGGTGCTCTTTTAAAATTAAAATACAGGTATTTAAGGAAATACTCATGCTATACCCCTCTATTTTGATATCTCAGTCAAAATTATATCACAGCTGAACGCTCGTTTTTCGCATTCTTTGGGTCTAATGGCAAATAAATGATAAAGCGGGTCCACTGATCATCAGATTCACACTTCATTTTGCCGTGGTGCAATTCAATAATGCTCTTCGTAATCGCTAATCCTAACCCGGTACCGCCTGTCTTCGTATTACGCGAGCTTTCAACACGGTAAAAACGTTCAAAAATTTTCTTGAGCGACTCTTCCGGAATTTTTTCACCATTATTTTCTACTCGCAATTCAACCTCATTGTTGTTAACCAAGTTGGCAATCAAATTGATCTGTGTGGCACCAGTACCATACTTTAAGGCGTTAGTGATTAAGTTGTTATATACCCGCACCAGTTTTTCTGGATCCGCCTGAATCGTCAAATCCTTTGGTCTGGTTTCGATATTAAACTTGATATTTTTCTCGTCAGCTTCAAACTCAAAACCCGCAGCTACTTGTTCGAGCATCGAAAAAATATGCAGCGGCGATAAATTCAGTTTTGTGCTCGTCGACTTTAAGGTAGTATATTCAAGCAAATCATGGGCCAGTGACTTCATTTGCTCTGCTTTCATATAAGCAATGTTAATGTAGCGCTGCTGCTCCTGCGGATCAGCAACACCGGATTTTAATAAACCCAAATAGCCAATGATTGAGGTCAAAGGCGTTCTAATATCATGGGAAACGTTGCTAATTAATTCGTCCTTTGACTTTTCAATCGTTTTTTCTTCGTTAATCGCATTGACGGTGCTATCAACCAGAGAATTGATTGAGTCAATCACCTTTTGCAGATCGGTTTTAACCTTAAATGAAATAGTATGGTCAAAATGGCCTTGCGCAATATAATGCAGTTCAGAGATAACATGCCGCAGCTGCATCTGGTGGTAGCGGCGAATCAAGCGCCAATATAAAACAATCAAGTCACCGATGCCCATCATAATCAAAAAGGTATTTTGCCATGACCACAGGTGCCGGCCTCCAGCAAAAGTAATTGTCTTTTTTAAAAAATAGATGCCGTTTACCAGGTTTTTATTCTGCAAAATCGTTAAGTTAATCAAAATCACTACGGACAGATTTAACAGCAGCAGCAAAACAACCGTTATTACGGCCTCAGCGAATAATTCACTCTTTTCGGCCGCAGTGAGCTTAACGCGCTTTTTATTCATTAGTTAAGCCTCAACTTTATAGCCTACTCCCCAAACGGTCTGAATAACGTCCTCGCCGCCAGTCGCTTTTTGAATTTTGTCACGCAAATGAGAAACGTGAACCATAACGGTTTTAGCGGACACGATCGACTCTTGTTGCCAAACACGTTCAAAGATTTCATCAGCTGAAAAAACACGGTTCGGATGACTGGCCAGCAAATATAAAATACCAAATTCTAAGGCCGTCAATTGAATATCTTGGCCATCAATTGTTTTTACCTCATGGGAATCACGGTTAATCACTAACGGTCCAATTTCTAAGACGTCAGGTTCGTCATCTTTGACCTGCTTTTGACTGCGGCGTAAGAGCGAGCGAACACGCGCCATTACTTCAAGTGGATTAAATGGCTTTGACACATAATCATCGGCTCCCGTGATTAAGCCCTGGATCTTATCCATATCACCCGTCTTAGCAGACACAATGATGATTGGAATATCGGAATCTTTTCTTACCTCTTTAATGACATCAATACCGTTCATGCTGGGCATCATCACGTCCAAAATCATCAACGCAATATCCGGAGTAGTTGTCAATTTGGTAATTGCTTCTTTGCCGCTGTAAGCAACCACTGGGGTGTAACCTTCATTTTTAAGATAAATACTCAATAATTCAACAATTTCTTTATCGTCATCTACAACCAAAATTTTCATAGGGCGTATTCCCTTCTTCAATTTAATTTAGTAATTGTTTTTCTTCGTTATCTACCATTTTATTTCATGGCAGACTCTATGATACCTATTTTAGCTAATTAATTAATAATCACCTAATATTCAAGCGGAATTTATCTTTTTATTAAAAAAGCCGGACAAGTTGGTCCAGCAATCTTAGTGGTTGCGATTAAGTTCGCTTAAATATTTCATTACCCATTGCCGGTTGGCATAACCCAATATCTCGCCTTTTTCGTCCTGAACCGCAACTTCTTCGGCACTGCTCAAAAGGTCGATTAGCTTGGCCAGCTTGGCATCGATACTAATTGTCCCCGTGACTTTAACGTTTTGGCCAGAGTGCTTGCTGAGTCGAATGAACAAACTGGCTTCATGCAATGATGTTTGATAGATGTCATTGCCCAAACTGCCACGGAAAAACTCGTGAACAAACTGATTGGCAGGGTTACGTAAAATTTCTTGCGGCTCAGCGACCTGAATCAAATTGCCATTCTGCATGATTCCGATGCGGTCTGCGAGTTTAAGTGCTTCGTTCATATCGTGAGTCACAAAGACAATGGTATTATTCATTTCCTGGTGAAGCTTCAGCACCAAATCTTGCAAGTTTGTGCGTGACAGTGGATCGAGTGCACTAAAAGGCTCGTCCATTAAAACAATCGGGGGCTTTGCCGCGATCGCACGCAAGATCCCGATTCGCTGCTGCTCACCACCAGATAATTCGCTTGGATAACGGTTATAATAGCTGGCCGGATCAAGATTGACTTCCTGCAGTAAATCTTTAATCTTTTTAGTCTGATCCCAGCCCGCACTCTTTGCTTTACCCTGAATTTCCGGAATCAAGCCAATATTTTTGGCAACCGTCATATTAGGAAAAAGCGCGATTTGTTGTAAAACATACCCGATCTGCCAGCGCAGCTTTTGGATATCATAAGCAGTGGTCAATTGCTCGTTGACATAAACACGTCCAGCGGTTGGATCTACTAAACGGTTAATCATTTTGATTGACGTCGTCTTGCCGCTACCAGAATTACCCACCAAAACAAAAAGCTCACCTTGGTTAATAGTTAAATTAAGGTCATTAACTACCTCTTTGCCGGCAAATGATTTACTTACTTGTTCAAATCTAATTGCTGCTGTCATGGCTAATTCTCCTTAATTAAATGATGCTGCACTAAATAGCGATGTGCCACTTGCCCGGGGTCAGCATTCTTCACATTGACCTCATAGTTCATTTCCTGCATCTCTTTTTCCGTAATTTTACCAGCCAACTTGTTTAAACTCGCGACAATCTGCGGGTGACGCTGGGCAAAAGACTGGCGCATTAGCGGTGCCCCCTGATAAATCGGGAAGTTATGCTTGTCGTCTTTTAAGATACTTAAATGATATTGCCGCAATTCACTATCGGTAGAGTAGGCATCCACAAGATTAACTTTTCCCTGCTCGATTGCCTGATAGCGCAGAGCCGGTTCCATTGACTTAACAGGAAAATCTAACTGGTAACGCTTTTTAATGCCCTTAAAGCCATCACTTCGATCAATAAACTCCATGGTCATGGCACCTTTTAATTGATCCTGAATTGGCGCTAGGTCGCTGATTGTTTGCAAATGGTGCTTTTTCATAAAAGTTGTTTTGACGGCTAAGGCATACGTATTATCATAGGCCATGGGTTTAAGCAGAGCCAAGTTGTCCTGCTTTTTGATAACAGCACGCGCTTTTTGATACGTTTTTTTTTCCGTTAGTTTGGTTGACGAAGTCGGTTTTTGAGCCAATGTTTCCAGAATCGTTCCGGTAAACTCAGGATAAATATCAATCTTGTCATTTTTCAGTGCACTATACAAAAAAGTGGTTTTGCCAAAATTAGGTTTAAGCACTACTTTAACGTGCTGATCATTGGCTTCAATCAGTTCTTTATACATGTTGATCAAAATTTCGGGTTCAGCACCAAGTTTGCCGGCGATCGTGATCGTTTCTTTTTGATTGCCGACTGCCTGGTAGACACCAGTGCCTAGCAAAAAGAGTAAGCAGCAGCCTAAGACACCAAGGGCAGTCTTGACAGATGCGTGCTCCAACCATTTAATCAAGGCACTTAAACTAATTGCCAAAATCCCCGAACAAACAGCACCAATGATAATCAACGCGGTATTATTGCGGTCAATGCCAAGTAATATAAAACTGCCTAACCCGCCTGCACCGATTAAGGCTGCCATCGTCGCCGTGCCGATAATTAGCACCAATGCCGTCCGAATTCCGGAAATAATCGTGGGCATCGCTAATGGAAGCTCAACTTTCGCCAGCTTTTGCATTCGTGACATGCCAAACGCATTTGCAGCTTCTTCAAGTGCCGGATCAATGCCCGTTAAGCCAATATAAGTATTTTGAAAAATCGGCAAGAGCGCGTAAACCACTAGGGCAATTACCGCGGGGACAGTCCCGATACCAACTAACGGGATTAACAAACCTAAAAGCGCCAGAGACGGAATTGTTTGTAAAATACTAGTTACCTGTAATAAAAATTCCGCTGCTTTTTTGTGTTTCGTTGCCCAAAAAGCTAGAGGCATGGCAATTAGCATGGCCAATAACAGTGAGAGCAGAGAAATTTGCAAATGCTGGAGCAATGCAACCCATAAATCTCCGCGGCGTTCATTGAGAACTTGAAGAACTTGATTCATTAATATTTTCCTTTGCGTCCAGCATCAGCCTCTTCCACTAACGCGGCAGGGACCCATGCTGAGCTTCATCTTCATGATAATTGTACATGTAAATTATTTCTTATCTTACAATAGCACAAACTGATGTTTCCATCTAAAATTTTGCTTTCTCCTGCTGTATTCTGGCTGGCAGCACCAGCATTGTACCAATTTTTGGCTTCCCCCCAAAAATTGTTTCGCTTATTTCGAGCTGTTGATATTTTTTCTTTGCTGTTAATATCTGATAAAATACACGATAACCATGAACAAATTACAAATGATAATATTAAATACCAACTTAGTTATTTTTTTGCTAAAAGCCAAAAAATAATCCTAGCGTCGCCTCAATGGCTGCTAGGATTATTTTAAACTCTATTCAATTTCTTTTTTACCAGTATACAGTTCGTAGTAGTAACCCTTCTCCTTGAGAAGTTTTTCATGGTTACCGGCTTCGATGATGTGACCATGGTCAAGCACCAGAATCAGATCGGAGTTGACAATCGTGGACAAGCGGTGGGCTATCACAAAACTTGTCCGACCTGCTAGCAAGTTGTCCATTCCGGCCTGTACCAGTTTTTCGGTCTGCGTATCAATGCTTGAGGTAGCTTCATCTAGGATCATGACTGGCTCATCTGCAATCATTGCCCGGGCGATACTTAAAAGCTGCATCTGCCCCTGTGACAAGTCGCCGCCATTGCCATCGATGACCGTCTTATAGCCCTCGTCTAGATTATGAATAAACTCATCGGCGTGGGACAAATGAGCTGCTTGATAGACGTCGTCATCACTTGCATCCTCGTTGCCAAAGCGGATATTATCCATGATTGTACCCGTGAACAAATGAGTTTCCTGTAGAACGATCGACAAAGAGCGGCGCAAATCGTCTTTCTTGATCCGCTTAATTGGGATACCGTCATAAGTAATCGTCCCCGAGCCAATTTCATAAAAACGGTTAAGCATGTTGGAGATGGTCGTTTTACCTGCACCAGTTTCTCCCACCAAAGCGACCTTCATTCCCGGTTTGGCATCTAAGGAGATGTTATATAAAATTTGCTTATTTGGTGAATAACCAAAGTTAACTTGGTCAAAAACAATATGGCCTTTAACCGTTACTTTCTTAACTGAGCCATCTGCTTGCGGAACATTCCAATACCAAGAGCCCTTGACATTTTCATTCTTGGAGATGGTTACATCTCCGTCATCAACTTCAACCGGCTCATCTTCGAGGTCAAAGATTCTTTTTGCACCGGCTAATGCCATCACAATTGAGTTTAACTGCTGCGAAATTTGGGCGATCGGCATAGCAAATTGCTTAGACAACTGCAAAAATGCACCAATAACCCCTAAGGATAGCGGAGCAATGTGGTTAAGGGCAACTGCTCCGCCCAAAACGGCAATTAAAACATAGAGCAGGTTGCCGATATTACCCATAATCGGGAACAGAACCGTTGCATAAGTATTAGCCTTACCGGCAGCGCTGGCGAGAGCTTGATTATAAACATCAAAGTCCGCTTCAACCTCGGGTTCATGACTGAACACCTTAATGACTTTCAGGCCATTCAGCATTTCTTCATTGTAACCATTAACTTGCCCCAATTCCTTTTGTTGAAGTTGGAAGTAGTGAGAAGAACGTGTGGTTAAAAACCGCACTACGCCAATTGAAAGGGCAAAGATAATTAAGGTAAAAATCGTCAGCTGCCAGCTAAGACTGAACATCGCAGCCAAGACGAAGACAATATTAAGGGTCGAGTTCATAAACTGCGGAATTGATTGCGAAATCATCTGCATCAAGGTATCAATATCGTTAGTGTAACGACTCATGATGTCGCCGTAGTCATTTTCATCGAAATATGAAATGGGTAAATTCTCCATGTGCTCAAACATTTCGTTACGCACACGGTACTGGACTTTTTGGGCCAAAACGGCCATTAACACTGCAAAAAGATAATTAGAAATAAAACCAATTGCATAAAAACCGAACATTACCATAATTGCTTGCCACAAAGGGCCAAAATCAGGGTGAGCCTGTTTAGTTAAAGGCACAATATAGTCATTGATCAGGCGCTCAATGAACAACGAGCCGATCACATTTGAAGCCGCGGTTAAGACAATTGCAATAATTGAAGTAATCAGCATCCACGGACTGGTGCTAGCAACTAATTTTAGCAAACGATACAGTGTCCTGGTACGGTGCCCCTTCATACTCGGATTTTTCTTTTCTATTGCTTTATCCAATTCCATCACCTACTTCTTTTGCTCTTCTTGGAACTTGGCAATTGAGCTGTACAAAGCATTACGCTCAATTAGCTCATCATGGGTTCCGATGTCCTGAATCTTCCCTTCGTCCATGACAACAATTCGATCAGCATCTTTAATTGAAACAATTCTCTGTGAAATAATAATTTTCGTCGTTTCGGGCATGTTCGTTGCCAGTGCTTCGCGAATTTCGCGTTCCGTATGGGTATCAACCGCGGAAGTGGAATCATCTAAAATTAAAATTTTCGGTTTTTTCAGCAAAGCACGAGCAATGGTAATTCTTTGCTTTTGTCCACCAGAAATATTGTTACCGCCCTGCTCAACTATTGTCTCATATTGATCAGGCATTTCACTAATGAAGTCATCAGCGTGAGCAATTTTTGACGCTGTCAGAATTTCTTCATCAGTAGCATTTTCATTACCCCACTTCAAATTTTCTTTGATTGTGCCTGAAAACAAAACATTGTTTTGCAAAACAACCGCGACATTATCGCGCAGTGTTTTCAAATCATAAGACTTAACGTTGTGCCCGGAAACGCGGACAGCACCGGAATCGGTATCATATAGACGCGGAATCATCGCCACCAAAGTAGATTTAGATGAGCCCGTTTTACCAATGATCCCGATTGTTTCACCCGGCTCGATCTTCAAGTTAATATCATTTAAAGCTAAATTCCGATCATCCGGATTATATTTAAAGTTGACATGATCAAAAATAACTTCACCATTAGTCACATGCTTCAGCGGCTTGCGTGGATTTTCAATTGATGGCTTTTCATTAATTACATCTGCAATTCGGCGACCACTAGCAGCGGAAACCACTAACTGCGTGAAAATCATCGCCAGAATGTTCAAACTATTTAGAACTGAGTTTGAGTATGAAAACATCGAGATCAATTGTCCCGGCTGCAAGCTGCCCCCAACGATTTCCCTCGCACCAAACCAGCAAATTGCCAGATTAGAAATGCTTAAGACGGCCATAACGACCATCGAATTAAGCGACATGATCTTTTGGGCTGTTGCAAAAAGCTTATAAATGAACCCTGACGACTTTTTAAATTTGACCGTCTGGGCTTCTTCTTGGACATAGGTTTTGACTTCGCGAATGCCCCTGACGTTCTCGCGAACAACTTGGTTCATGCGGTCGTAGCCCCTAAATATTTTAGGAAAGTAGGGATTCACACACTTGATAATTAAGGCCATTAAAATGACGAATACGGGTGCAATGACAACAAAGATCAGTGACAAGCGCGGACTAATAATCAAAGACATGATTATCGAGACAATTAACATCATTGGCGCTCTAACTGCAATTCTGATCAGCATTTGGTAGGACATTTGGACGTTATTAACATCCGTTGTCATTCTGGTAACCAAACTTGAACTTGAAAATTTATCGATATTTTCAAAAGAAAAATCCTGCACATGGTAAAACATGTCCTTACGCAAGTTGGCTGCAAAGCCCGCGGCCGCATGCGCGGAGAAGTAACTAGCACCCGCACCAAGAACAAGTGATACCACGGTAATAATCAGTAGCAATAAACCAGCTCGGGTAATATATGGCATATTGCCCTTTAAAATTCCGTTATCGATTAAAACACCAACCAAATATGGGATTAACATTTCAATGATAACTTCACCAGTAACAAAGAGTGGCGACAATAAAGACTGTTTCTTGTACTGTCGAATAGATTTGCGCAGTGTGTTAATCATTCAATACCTCTTTCTTCCCAAACGAACACAATATTAATCTTACTCGCGAAAATTTCAAAAAGGATAAATAGACTTTCAAAATCTATTTATCCTTTTAATTATATAGTTATTTCAGTATAGCTCTTTTCTTGCGAAAAAGCACTTTATTTATTTTTCGCTGCAGGACTGAAAACAGAGCCGATTATTTGATAATGACGACGGAATAACCAGCGAATACCGTAAGCTGCAGCTGCAATAATAAGATTAGCAAAACCTGGCAAAATAGGATTAATTACCTGCAGTGCCGGGATAGCCAGGACATAACTGCAGAATAGCAGGATTAAGACCATGCAGATTAAGCCAATGATCAACTTTGACCACGGAATCTTTCTCTTTTCCCCGGTTGCTGGCAAAACCCAGTCGTTGTATTTGGTCATGAAGACGCCCATTGCTGCGCCTATTACGACTAAGCTTAAAATACCCATTTGTGACCCGTTTTTCACATTTGAAGAAAATAGTCCGACTAAGCCAAAAAGGCCTACAAATAAGGCGATGTAGAGCAGCGCACTGTCCACGGCATATTGCCAAAATGGAATATCAGCAGCTGTTCTAGGCTTCGGCTTCAGGATATCCGCTGCTTTCAACTTAGGCGACATGCCATAAAAAGTGGTAGCCGGCTGACCATGTCTTTG
>CALYQE010000008.1 GCA_945281075.1 uncultured Lactobacillus sp.
GCAATAGACAGACCACTGCTAAGAGCCGCAATTAAGGCCACTTTGACCAAAATAATACTGCAGTAACTTTCAAGTCTGAGACTTTTCCCGATCGACAATTTACACAATTAAAAAACTCCATAGTATTTAGATGATTTAATCTAAATACTATGGAGTAATTTTATTGTACTTGTTTTCGATTACTGAGCTGTTTGCAGACCCTTTCGTTTAGAAATTGCCAGCTTATTTGATGCAGACGTTAGATAAACTTGGCTTTTTTATAGCGCCAAGTATTTTTCGGCATTACGCAAATCCTCAATTGACAGCTGTCCTGGTGCCGACGTCTTGCCAACGGCACCAAAAGAAAGACTTGAGCCAAAAACTTGTCCGGCAACCCTAGTTACTTTGCCAATATTGCCCATCGCCATCGTAATCAAAGGATTGGCAATTAAACTGCTAGTTTCACTAGTGGCTTCCAGTAACGTCAACACATCGCTTGCATTGTGAGGCATGCAGGCTAGTTTAGGTACATCTGCACCCAGTTTCGCCATCTTCTTAAGCCGAAACTCAATTTCGTCTTTTGCAGGAACCTTTTCAAAGTCATGGTTGCTCATTATTACAGTGACATTGTAGTTGTGAGCCAGTTGCACCAAGTATTTGACCCGTTTTTCATCGTGGAAAAGCTCAATATCAACCGCGTCGCCCAGATGTTTTTTAATTATTGTCTCTATTAGGTTGAGATAATCGTCTTCATCTAGCTCACAGACGCCCCCCTCGTTCTTGGTTCTAAAAGTAACTAGAATTGGTAATTCTTTGACATAATTACGAAGTTTTTTGGCTGTTTGAGCTAACTTTTCTACGTTTTTAATACCAGCAGAATAGTAATCAATCCGCCATTCCAGCAAATCAGGTTTGGCATCTGCAATTTTCATAGCGGAATTTAAAATTTCTTCTTCATTGGTGCCGACATTGGGGACGGCGATTTTGGGAAGACCTTCTCCCAACACGATATTTCTGATTTTTACAGTAGACATTTTTTGGCCTCAACTATTAGTTCTCATCAGAAAACATGATTTTTCTGATATAATCAGTCGGCATATCCTTGCCAGTCCATAATTTGAAAGATGCAGCACCCTGATCAATCATCATGCCAATCCCATCATAGACATGCTCGACACCAGCTTTTTTAGCAATCCGCATCAACTTTGTTGTCCTTGGTGCATAAACAGTATCAAAGACGACCATATCCTTGTGGAACCAGGACGGATCTGAAACCAGAGTCTTATCTTCAAGAGGCTTCATACCAATACTGGTAGCATCACAGTAAATATCACTTTCGGTAATTGACTGTCTAAATGCGTCTTGCTCGGTCAGTTCAGTTAGAGAAACCTTGCAGTCCGTTTTTTCTTGAATGGTTCTGACATTCTTTTTGGCTTGGGCCCACTTATCGTCTTTAATATTGAACATTCTGATTTCTTTTGCGCCATCAAGGGCAGATTGAACCGCAATTGGCGTTGCGGCACCACCGGCACCGGTCATGGTCATCACTTTGCCTTTGATGGAAATCCCCTCATCTTTAAGAGATTGAACAAAGCCAATACCATCTGTAGTATAACCAGTCAAAACACCATGATCATTAACAATAGTATTAACTGCATCACACATTTCTGAAGCTGGGGATAATTTGTCAAGATACTTAATAACTTCTTTTTTATTTGGCATTGATACGTTTGAACCGCGCATATCTAGAGTACGGATTGCATCAACTGCACCTTCGAGTTTATCATTGCCAATTTCAAAACAAAGATAAGTATAGTTTAAGCCCAATTTTGCAAAAGCGTTATTGTGCATTGTTGGTGACATTGAATGACGAATAGGATAAGCCATCAAACCAATTAAGTAAGTGTGACCGTCTAACCAGCCGGTAATCGGGCCATTAATTCCAGTAATTTTGTTAACCATTATTTTTCTCCTTTAAAAAAACAGCATAATTTTTCTTTATTTGTGTGTTGCACCAGTTGCCGCATCCATATCTACACTTGGAGCTGTAGACGTTTGACAAGAGTTGGCATTATCTGCTGCTTCTGTTCCCGCAACAAAGCCCGATGCGTAGCTCCACGAATTCATCATGCTGGGCATCGAATCGTGACCATTTGCACCACCGATAATTTCACCGGCTGCGTAAAAATTGCTAATCGGTTCAAATTCTTTGTCTAAAAGCTGCATGTGGTTATTAGTTTCATATCCGCCCAAAGTAGTGCAGAAACGCAGTTTTTGTTCGATTACATAGTAAATGTCGCCAACATATTCGTGCATATATTGGGCTGGTCGACCAAATTCAGTATCTATGCCGGATTTGACCGCTTCTGCATAATTAGCCAACGTCTTTTGCAGATTGGCACAATTGATACCAGCTTTTTGAGCAACAGTTTGCAAGTCGCCTTTAACCAAAATCGGGCTCTTTTTACCTTCTAAATTGAAAAATCCCTGAATTTCATCAGCTGTAAAACCATATTTCAAAAGCAATTCATAGAATTTATTCCAAGTTCTTTCATCCATGACTACAAAAGCAAGTTTATCTTTCTGTGTAGCGATTGCATCCCTAAAGTGGGTATATGGGGCTGATTCATTGACGATCCGCTTGCCACTGGTGTTAACAAAGATTGCACCCATATCACTGGCTTCTTTAGTTGAATAGGTCGTCAATTTGGCGATCCCTGGTTCAACTTCTAACCCATGTGGGTAAATTTTGTACCAGTCAAGGTTACGTGATACTAAATTCATATTTTTCGCAAAGTCAAAGTAATCCCCCATAGAAGTCATTGGACCATAGTACGGGATATCAGTCTTGTGTTCGCGGTAGTCACGCGCACCCCAACCGCCAGCAGCCATCACTAACGATTTAAAGTTAACTTTTACAGTTTCATATTTACTTTCAGCAACAAGTGACACTAGTTGTCCTTGTTCGTTTTTATTTAATTTTTCAACCCGGGTTTCACGTAAAATTTGGCCTCCTTTTTTAAGAAAAGCTTCGGACACTTTGGAAATCAACTCGAAAGAACTCTCTGAGGGCATTTCTATCTGGCGGTCGACCGTATGCTCAATGGTTTGCGTTTCCGCTTTTTGATAAGTCAAATCAGCAAATTCAGTAATGAAGTCGACAGCCTTGCCTATGTTGTTAACAAGCAAGTTAGACAAAACTGGATAATTTGTTCCGCGACATTCCCGGGAAATATCCTTTGCCAGAAGAGCTGGCGAATCGTCTTGTGCTTTATTACCAAATAATTTAGCAGAAACTTTAGAGCCAGTACCAACAACGTTTGAACCGTTTAAAATGGTAGCACCGCCAAGATAGCCGTTTTTTTCAATTAAAAGAACGGTTTTGCCCATTGCCAGAGCCCGGCAAGCCGCCATAAGTCCGGCCATTCCTGAACCAATTACAGCAACATCAACTTCTAAGGTCACGTTTTTATGTTCTGCTTTTTTCAGATGTGAAGCAACACTCACGCCGCTTTCTTCTAAGGCTTTTTTACCAGAGTCTAGCATTGCCTTGGTCATAATTGACGCACCAGAAATGGCATCAACGTCAAAGCTCTGGTTTTCAATAATGTTTTCCTTCAGTTTGCCAACAACCTGCTTAAAGATTCCCGGAGTTTCCGAACTCTTAGTGACCTTGATATCTGTAATACGCTCATGATCAACATTGATGTCAAAGTCGATTTGTCCATTGCGTCCTGTTGCTTGAGCTTTAATTGTTTTTTCTGACATAAGTTCACCCCTCTATTTAACCAGCAATATCAAACTTTTTGCTACGTGTAATTAAGATAGCGCTAATAACTACGGAAACTATTGTAATAATCGTAGTAATCCAGAATACTAATAAAGTACTCGTAGCATTAGCCTTTAAAACAAAAGCAGCTACTAAAGGTGCAACAAAGTAAACTACTGCAGGTGCAAAACTATAGTATGATGTGATTTTACCATGACTTTGTGGGAAGTATGATGTTAGAACAGACAAGCCCACTTGCCAAACTCCTCCTGCCGTAAAGAAGCCTACTGCTAACGCACCAATTTCTCCAGTAATGATTGATGGTTTTAACACCATAAATAATAGACCAAGCGCAGTAATGAAAGAGTAAACCATGATTAAGGTTAATCTCTTTACTTTGGTAACCAAAGCCGAAGTAACAAATACGGAAATAAGAGAAGCAATCGAGTACCAAGAAACCAATTGGTTAGCATTGACTGCAGATTGCTTTAATACATACTGTCCGTAATATGGTACGTATAATGAAAATATATAAAAAGTAAAGCAGATTGTGAAACCAAGAGCAATAATCATTAAGCCATCAACAGCCAGCTTGGGCTGATTGCCGCTTACTGCACTACTTTCCTCTTCATCTGTATTTGCCTTCTTTGCTGTTGTTTGCGGTGCAAATGCCGTCTTCATTGTAAGTGCCACGTCAAGCAAAATGATAACAACTAAAATACATGCTGTAATTCGTGGATTTTTGATCAGTTTTACGCAAAACGGGAATAGCATCTGCATTATTTGCATTGCTGCTTTTACAAAAGAATTCATCGTTGCCGTTTTATCTGGAAATGCATCTGCCAATGCGGGATAGCCGGCCGTATCACCAAATGAGTTAGTGGCACCGAAAAAGATCGCTGCTAGTCCAGCTACCCAAATATTGCTAGCAAATGCAGCTCCTAATAAGAAAATAGCATCACTGAATAGTGCTATTAACAATGTTCTTTTTCTGCCAATTTTATCTGAAATGGCACCAGCAAACAAAATTGTAATAATTCTGCCTAAACCTACCATTGAAATAACAAGTGAAACCTCGGTTTCACTTGCATTCCAAGTAGTAGCTAAGATCTGCCGATATTGACTAATAAATAATGTAGCAGCACCAACTACTGCAAAGTGTAAATAAACAGAAATTGCAACACCGGCATAATTTTTATTTTTTTCCATAATTCTACCTTTCAAAAATAGTTTTTAATAACACAAGTAAATATATTCTATTATAATAATTCGCTAGCTATTATTATCATCATCTATTCTGGTAAACGCTTTCATAATCTACAAAACAGGAAATGTCACTAACCATTTGGCAGGTTAAAATGAGCATTTTAGCAATATCAATTCATAGCATCGATAGCAATTTTATTTAATCCCAAATCTCCTTTTTATTGAATCAATATATTCACGTTCTTTAAAACTCTTAGGATGGTATTGTTCAATTGAACCAGCAATTGGAGTAAGATCCTCATTAACTGCTACATAAGTGAAAACTGCTTCACCAATAAGCTCAGTACTTGAATTATCAAGAGAAAATCGATTTACTTCTGTATAAATGGTCATTGTTTTTGGCGTTGTTTTAAGAAGGGTCACGCAAAAACCAATATGATCGCCTACATAACTTTTTTTATGAAAAATAAATTTATCAATACGGCCAGTAAGTGTCCTTGTATGACAATACGAATTGGCAAACATCCCCATTGCTGAATCTGCATTATCTAAAAGAGTCCCACCATGAGTAATACTCATATGATTGAGCATTCTTGGCGTTACAAAATAGTCTGCCATTTGCCGCTTAAAAAAATTATTTTTCATTTGCTATCTTACCCTCTAGCCAGTTTTTCAAAAGATATTTTTTAACTTTGCCATTTGCCGTTTTTGGTAAAGAATCTACTACCCAAAGTTTTTCAGGCCATAATTTCTTATCAACTTTGTGTTCCTTTAATTGATCAAGTAACTCATCTTTTGTTAGAAATTGCTTGCCATCATCTAAAACTACAAAAGCGCCTATTCTTTGTCCCAAGCGAATATCAGGAACACCTAAAACAGCTACGTCTTTAATATTATGACAGCTTCTTATCTTGTCTTCAATTATATGCGCAGAAATATTCTCACCACCACGAATGATTTTGTCACTGCTGCGTCCGTCAATTTCAAAAAGGCCGTCTTGGTTGTAATGGCCAATATCTCCAGTAATAAACCACTTGCCATCAAATGATTCAGTAGTTTTTTTCAAATTATTCAAATAACCCTTAAAAATAATTGGCCCTGCCACTTCAATTAGTCCTTGAACGTTTGTCTTTTTAATTACTCGATGGTCCTTAACAATGCGAGTTTTAATCCCGGCCATTGGAGTAACAGCAGTGGTCATTTTCCCGTGCTCTGCAAAATAATCGGGAGGCGTGTAGCTAAAAGGCACTGCCTCAGTTAAACCATAGCAATTATACAAGGGAACTTTTCTTTCCTTAGCCTTTTGTAATATTCCATCTTTAATTTTGTCTCCACCGCAAATCAACATGCGCAGCTTACCCAAGTTTTTCACCTTAAATAGGAGGTCATACATAATGGTCGGAAGACTATCAATACAAGTAATTGGCCATTTTACGAGTAGCTGTTGCACTTGGTTAATGTCATAGTGCTGGAGAATAACAATTGTGCTTCCTGCCATAATAGTAGAAATCAAGCCATGATGAAAACCGATTGCATGATACATTCCCGATAACAACAAAATCATTTCATTGCTGGTAATACTAAATGCCCTGTTATATTTACGCTCTGCACTTAAGACATTTTTATTTGACAAAATAACACCCTTAGGAAGCCCGCTTGTACCAGAAGTATTAATAATAATGATTGGAGTATCTTTGCCAATATTGTCACTAAATAGTGGTTTTAGATGATCATTTCTAATAAAAAGCTTAAGATCACCTATTTCCTTAGTTTGATAATGCTCCAAACTTATAAAATTATTTATGGTATCGCGCCCACGAACAGATTTTTGCGAAATAATTGCAAACGGTTTAAACCGATTGACCAAATTTTCCACTTCATCAATATCAAAATGCGGATTTAGCGGGTTAATAACTGCACCAATTTTAATACATGCAAGGATAGTTGTGATGTCTTCCACATCCAGCTCAAATTGTAGAGCGACCAAGTCCCCCTGCTTAATGCCACTACTTGTTAATAGCGCAGCTTTTTCATCCACAAGCTGGCCAATTTCTCCATAGGTATATTGACGGTTGCTTTCAATCAAAAAAACTTTATTATTATTTTGTTTCAACCGTTGACTCCATAACTCTTTTACAGTTGCTGCATTTATACTTCCATTCATTTTTTATGCCTTATAAAAGATTATTCAGTTGTTCAATTACTAAATTGGCATCCCCTACAATACCGTAATCAGCTAATTTAAAAATTGGTGCCGATTTGTCAGTATTAACCGCAACAATGCATTTAGACTTGTTCATGCCAATGGTATGTTGAACGGCTCCAGAAATACCAAAAGCGTAATAGACGTCTGGGGAAACTGTTAAATTGGAAATACCAATCATCCTTTTGCTATTAACCCAGCCTTGATCGGTAACGGCTTTACTTGCGCCAACACTAGCATTTAGCTTGCCAGAAAGTTTTTTAAGCGGTTTAAAGCTTTCGGCTGAGCCAAGGCCTTTGCCACCAGCGACGATTATCTTAGCGTATGCTAAGTCATTGGTAGAATTTTCTTCTGGAATATAAGTACTGTTTTCTTTATTTTTAATTTTCCAGTCAATAATGTTTATTTCAGAATTCTCTTTCTTCAAAACGCCATTACATGCTATGGTAATTATCGCTTTTTTCTCTAATGGAATTCTCCTAAAAGCTTGTGTTTCACCGATATTTTTATCAACTATAACTTGATTATCTTCACTAAATTTTTGAGCATCCGCAACAAAAACAGTGCCTAACAAAGCTGCAAGACGACTACCAAAACTGTCACCCAAATTGTCGTTGTCTAGAACTACTAGATACTCTTTCTTATTTACAAATAGCTCCTTTAATTTAGACAATACGTCTGCAAAATCTATTAGCTCATAATGGTTATTTTGATAAATAGTTGTCTTAATACCTGATTGGGCATATTTGTTTTTAACTTCATTAGCATGATTAGAAAAAACGATCGCTTCTTTTTTGCCAGAAAAATTGTTTTTTATACCAGCTAAAGTACTGATACTGTTACCTTCATCAATATTTTTATCTTCAAATTGAATGTAATATATTGGCGTCATTTTTTTACCTCAGTATTCCATTTTGTTTTAGGGCATCAACTAATTTTTGTGTTGCCTGGGGATCATCATTCAAGTTAAAAATAATTTTCTCTTTCTTGCCATTTACAACGTTTACTACGCTTTTCATATGTTTATGTTGGCCTTTGAAAGAAACTGAGGTAATGTTTGAAGCGAGCGCATTGCTTAACGCAACAAAATCTGCCAAACGTGGTACATTGATTGCATTTAAGGTACTCACGACAGCAGGTAGCTTGCACTTACCTGTGATCTTGCCCTTTTCCAGCTTCATTTCAAAGTTGAAAGAAGTATCAATCATTGTAATATGATCGTAATAGGTCATCCCCAATTTTTGTGCAATTACGGCTGTCGCTTCAGAAATAGCTGTGCCTCCAGTCAACAGCAAGTCATAGTTCTTCTCTTGTTCTTTGAGAAAATGCATGTATTTACAAGCCAGATAGTTCTGTTGCAAAGGATCATTTAAGTCGCCAGCCTCAATCTTGGTTGCTGTGTCCGCACCAAGTGCCAAGGCCTCGTGTAGAACACGGTCCGCCACTTCGCCTTCTTCAAAAGTATAGACATCAATCGTACCACCTTTTAACTCAACCAGTTGCACAGCATATTCCAGCACACTCTTATCTTCTTCACTCAAAAATAAATTTTCTGGGTGATAAGTTACTTTGTTTTTGTGAACAGTATAAGTTTTTGGGTTATTTATTTCTGCCTTTGCAATCACTGCAATTTTCATTTGTATTCTCCCCAATTAACCTAAATATTTCTTACTAACTTCACGAGCAATCGTCATTCTTTGAATTTCATTGGTTCCTTCTAAAATCTGAAATCCCTTGACATCACGCATCAATTTTTCAACTGGATATGAACGAGTGTAGCCATAACCGCCCAAAATCTGAACAGCATCCGAAGTTACTTTTTGTGCTGCATCTGTGACGTAAAGCTTAGTCATTGCACCTTCTTGACGAACCGACTGATTATTGTCCATCATTTTCATGGTATTGTTGACTAAAAGCCTAGCAGTTTCAACAGAAGTTGCCATATCTGCTAGCATGTTTTGCACTGATTCAAATTGTGCAATTGGCTGATTAAACTGTTCACGCTCATTAGCATACTTGGCGGCTTCATCAAGGGCCCTTTGCATAATACCAACGGTTAAAGTTGACACGTAGGCACGAGATAAATTCAAGCTGTTTAAAGCAATATTAATTCCACGACCTTTTTGACCGAGCAAGTTTTTAGCTGGTACGTGAACATTCTTAAAACCTAATGGAACTGTATTTGACAATCGTAGACCCATCTTGTCTTCATGTTTCCCGACCCAAATGCCCGGCGTATTTTTATCAATCATAAAGGCTGATAAACCGTGATTGCCGTCATCAGAAGTTCTAAATATTCCGATAAAGATATCCGCAATTCCTCCATTAGTAGCAAAAGCCTTGTTACCATTTAAAATGTACTCATCGCCTTGACGAATAGCTGTTGATTTTACTGAACCAGCATCTGAACCAGCATCAGCTTCCGACATTGTAAATGCAGCAAAACGTCCTGGTTCAATCACATTGGCAAATTCCTGTGCTTGTTCTTTGGTCCCTGCCAGCATCACGCAGCGCAGTGCAACAAAAGATGTAATCAAAGTTAACGCATAACCTGCATCATATTCGGCAAGCTTTTCAAAAACCAGTGCAGAATCTTCATAAGAAAGCCCAGCACCACCGTATTCTTTGGGAATTTCAAGCATGTGCAAACCTAAATTGATTGCAGGTTTAAATAAACTTATTGGACAGTCGCCTTCCTTATCATACTTTCTTATAATTTCAGGTGTTAGATACCGGTCACCAAATTCTTTAGCTAAGTGAATGTATTCTTTTTGTGCTTCTGTATATTGTAATGCCATGTTTACACCTATTTAATCGGATCGCCTATATGGCGAATACCGCTCGCTGCGCCACTTGCCATCATTTCAGCGATCTTTTCGTCGCTGTAGCCAAGGTCGTCTTTTAACACTTCTCTAGTATCTGAGCCTTGTGCTCGCGATGGCGTCAAAGTCGGCTTGCCTTGTGAAGCAAAACGAACAGGGTTAGTCGGAATAAATCGCTTCTCTCCTGAAGGAAACTCCATTAAACGAATTTCATCATTATCTAAAGCCTCTGGGTCTTCATAGATTTCGGTTGGTATTTGACAGGCCTCAAGTGGCAAGTCCTCCTTACCGAATAAATCAATCCAGTACTTCAGCGGCTTTTTCCTAAATGCTTCTTCTAAGATTGCAATGACTTCATTGCTTGTACCGTTTGCATTCAGTGTATCCATCTTGTTGTAGCGCTTGTCACCTTGAACATCATCACGACCAATATTGTGCATGACTTTGTCAAAGTCACGATCATATTCCGGAACGCAGAGTACGAACCAGCGATCATCTGCGGTTTTATAGGTGTCATTAAACGGATTGGTAACTTCCTTGCGGCTCTTGGGGTATTCATTGCCATATTGAGCAGAAACCATCGCAATGTTTTGCATGAAAATCGCTGCGTGGTTTAAGTTGACGACAACCTTATCGCCTTTGCCCGTTCTTTGAGCCTGAAGCAAAGCTGCACAAATGCCAGCTGCCAAAGTCATTGAGACCTGGAAATCGCCGTAGCCGTTTACCGGATTATACGGATTGCCGCCCTTATCAACAGTCGTACCTTGAACGCCGCCACGAGCTTGGTAAGCAGTTGCATCGTAGCCAGCTGCATCTTTTTTAGGACCAAATTCGCCATAACCACGATCTTGTGCAAAGACCAGCTTGGGAAATTCCTTGTGGAGCTCTTTCCACGTAATTCCCATGTGTTCCAAGCTCTTAGTTCTGACCGAAGTGAGAAAAACATCTGCTGTCTTCAGTAGATCCTTAAAAGCTTGCATCCCTTCTGGAGTTTTCATGTTTAAAGTAATAAAACGCTTGTTCATGTTAGAAACATCAAAACCCAAATTTTCATTATCTTCGTATTTCATGCCAAAAACGGCACCTTGAGTACGACCAGCATCACCTTTTGGTGCCTCAACCTTGATTACGTCTGCACCCCATTCACCCAAGACTCTTCCAACAGTGGGTGCGGCTAAAAATTGGGTCAAATCAACAACTCTGATTCCTTTTAATATTCTGTTAGCCATCTTTTTATCTCCAAAATATATAATTAAAGAGGATTGAACCTTTAAAAATTAACTTTCAGATTCAGCCCTCCTCAACCTAATTGATTAAATTAACTAAATTACAAACTAGTTATCGGCGTGTTACCACCATCTTTTATTAAGAGACGTCCAGCTGTAAGTCTTTGGACTGAACGAGGACCTTCTTCGAGCCACATAGCTCGACAGTCGCGGTACAAACGCTCTGCCGGACCGTACGGATTGTCTTGAAAGTAACCGATTCCGCCAAAAATCTCAAGCATATAATCAGATACCAACTTAACAGTATTAATACTCTCTAATTTTGCTAGAGACGCTTTCTTAGTAATATCCTTACCTTCATCATAATCTTTTGCTAAGTCCCAGAGCATCAGGCGAAGTGCATGAACCTTAGCACCCATGTCCGCAATTTCAAAAATGATTGATTGGCGCTTACAGAGCGGTTTGCCAAACGTTACACGATCTTTGGAGTAAGCAATCGCCATTTCTAGCATTCGCTGTGCCATTCCCAAATTAGAATCAGCAATGTGAGCACGTGAAAGAGAGAGTGAAGAAATAGCAACCTTCATACCTTCACCGCGTTTGCCAAGCATGTATTTGTCAGGAACGCGCATATTGGTAAACTTAAGATCTGCATGACCAGCACCACGGCAACCCATCATCAAAGGCATTTCATTTGCCTCAAATCCAGGTGTATTTGTGGGCACAAAGAATGCTGATAGTCTTTCATCCCCTTTCTTATCAGGATCAGTAACAACGATCAAATAAGTAAAGTCAGCAACATCTGCATGTGAAATGAGTGTCTTTTCACCATTGATTACCCAATCATCACCATCTTTAACTGCCAAGGTATGCAAATCTGCACCCGTACCTCCACTTTTTTCAGTTAAAGCAAAGTTTGCATAAATTGATTTATCTTGAAACTTGTCCATATACTTATCCTTTAATTCCTGACTGCCAAAATTGTCAAGAATTCGCCAGTTCATATCCGAAGCGTGGTGTAAGTGCATTCTGATACCGCCTTGTGTCCTCGAAAATTCTTCCTGAACTTGCAAGATTTGCTTTTCACTAAGACCCCAGCCGCCATATTGCTTGGGAAGGGCAAAACGATACAAATCATGCTTAATTGCAAGTGGAAAGAAATCTTTTGGGAATTTACGGTTTTCTTCTATATAGTTAGTCATTCGATCGAATTCATTTTGTGCAAGATGGCGAATTTCCTTTAAATAGTTTGTAAAGTCATCGTCTGGCATTGATTCACCAGGCTTTGTTTTGTGCATAATTGGTGTTTCTTCATATGGTGGCAATACATGTAGCTTATTTTGTTCAGTCATAAAATATAATCTCCTTTTAACTTTCAATAAGTGCTTATTTGAAAGCGTTTCTAATTAACAACTATATTATGTTTGAAAAAATAACCTTTGTAAAATTGATAACAAAGTAGCAACTATTAGTTTTCTAAATAGTTTTTACTATTTTTCGGTTGAAAATCCGGTAAAATTTGTAAGACTTGCTCGCAAAAACACAAAAAAACGTCATGGAATTCAGGACCAACTCGTAACTGGCTGAACGTTTCGGCCCAAATATAAATTTTCTCAATAAAGATATAAATAAAATTTGAAAGCGCTTTTGATGAAATAGGTATAGGATTTATTTATATAGGTATTGAAGAAAAACATAATTTCTTGAGGTAGAATCATGAATTTAAATCAACTTTACTATTTTCGTGAATTAGCAGATCAAAAACAATACATTAAAGCAGCTGATAGTTTATATATTAGTCAGCCGACCTTATCAGTATCTATTAAGCAATTAGAAAACGAGCTTCACTGCAAATTATTCAAACATAATGGCCGTTATGTACAGCTAACAAGCTATGGACGAGTTTTTTACGATACCGTAGTTAAGTGCTTAGACACGCTTGATCATGGTAAAAGAAAAATTGAGCAGAAAATCAGTCAAGATGAAGGCAACATTCATATTGCCGGTATTCCTACTGCTATTGGAATTTTTCTTCCTAACCTGACTAAAAAATACCAAGAAGAGAAAAACGTTTCACCTCATTTTATTTACCACGACAATCCTTCTTACCAGATTTGCGAGGGCATAAAAAATGGTTGGTACGACATCGGAATCTGTTCCTTTGTTCCAGAATTCAGTCACTTTACATATATTCCGCTTTATACCGAGGAGATTATTGCTATTGTTTCAAAAGATAACGCATTAGCAAAAATTAAAGAAATGTCTCCAGACGAGCTTCAAGGCGAGTCTATCATAACTTACTCAAAGAAAATCCAAATTGGCAAGGATATAACTAATGCGTTGCTCGCAAAAAAATCTGATTTGCATATTACTAATAGATTGCATGATGAACTGGCAATTGCTGGACAAGTTTTGACTAATGACATAGTTGGTGTAGTAGCTAAAACCATTTACCTTAGTGGATTTAATATTCATACTATTAAATTGAACCTACCAAAAAACACCCGTCAGGTTTACTTAGTATATGACTCTAACCAGAATTTCTCGCCTGAGATTGTAGACTTTATTGACTTTATTAAAAGCAGCAAAAAAGACATTCAAAATATGGTCGATAATATTCAAATTTAATTGTTTTGGAGGCTAAAATTTTAATGAATAAAATATGTCAAATGCTCGGGATAAGTACTCCTATTATCCATGAGCCTATCCATACATTGACAAACGGCAACTTAGTCACGGCAATTTCCGAAGCAGGTGCCTTAGGAATCTTAGGGATTAATTCCGGTTACAAACCTGCAAGTGATACAACAAGTGGAGCTTCTGCAACAGACTTCGGGCAAATTCGATCAGTTAATAACTATTCAATTTTGGATGCAATGCAGGAAAGAAACTTAATGAATGAACAGATTGACAAGGTTTTGTCTAACACGTTCAGACCGTTTGGTGTTGAAATAGCAAGTAATAAAATTGACCCTAACTCTGATCACACTGCAAAAGAACTGGTCGAATTAATGCGCAAGAGAAGGATAACTATCGCACTTTTTGAAGGCTTTGGCAACATAGCATCTAAAGAATGGATTACCTTGTTCCATCAAAATGGCATTAAGGTCATGCAAGTCATCAATAAAATTAATGATGTCCAAAAAGGAATTAATAATGGCATTGACATTCTGATTAGCAAAAACCAAGCAGATCTTGAAAATTATGTCAAAGAAGCGGGACCAGTTCCGGTTTTAGCTGGTGAGGATACTACAAAGCCCCAAGTTTTATCCACAGTTTTAGCTAAAGGAGCTCAAGGCGTGTTCTTGAAAACTGTATTTGCAACAGCTAAAGAAGCACCGACTTCACAAGCAATAAAAAAAGCTATTGTTGAAAAGAACGGTTCAGATCTTGTATCTTTCAAAATGGGAGTAAGTACTATTTTTTCACTGCCAGGTAACCTGCCGAATCAACTCGCCGAGTTATCTGAAGACGGAACTGATCCACTTAAAATTTTTACTGTAGCACACGGTTTTCAAGGATTAATTAACGGAATGTTAAAAGGAGATCTCAATATGGGGTATACTGATATTGCGGACGATATTGATTACATTTCTTCAATTGAATCGGCCGAGAAAATTATCCATCGAATTAATAATAAATAAAAAGCATTCATATGAACAATTCAATTACTAAAAACGCTTTGCGTGCTCTCTTATACGAAGTCGTAACGTTACCCAAGCCTGGCCTTGTTGACCCCATGAGCTCAGGACCACATCCTGATATGAATATTTATACTTTCATCGACAGTAGTCTTAGTTTAGAAAAATATTTTACAGATGCCGTAATTATCGGGCATGAATTTATTGGTGAAGATTTAACCAAAATGTTTTTCAAATTACGTAAAAAGGGCGTCACTGCTGAAAAAGAAATGTTTAAAGCAACCTGTGGTGCTAACACGCATAAGGGAGCAATTTTTGCCTTGGGAATTTTTGCCTGTGCAGAAAGCTATTGTCATAAAAGACAAACTGAGCTATTCATCACAATCGCTCAAATGTGTAAGGGATTAGTAGAACATGATTTAGTTAAAAATAATCAAATGAGGACAGCAGGAGAAAAAGAGTTTCAAAAATATGGTGCTGGTGGTGCTCGTGCTCAAGCCGAACAGGCATATCCTGTAGTGCGTGAAGTCGCGTTGCCTTTTTTAAAAAACAGTACTGGTAGTTTACAGACAAGGCTACTGGATACGCTAATGAAAATTGCTACTGTGACTGCAGATAGCAATCTGATTAAGCGTGCTGGAGACTACCAAGTAATTACTTGGCTTAAAGAACGCGCAAATAAATACCTAAAATTAGGCGGCTACGCTACTATAGAAGGGCAAAAAGAACTTGAACAACTCAATAACGAGTGTTTAGAAAAAAACTACAGCTTGGGCGGCTGCGCTGATTTACTAGTTGTCACAATTTTCATAGCACTTGAACGAGGTTATATTTAAAAACGTCTGAAAAGAAACAAAAAATTTAAAAAATCTTTTTAGGTTTTAGTATTTATAAACTTGCATCTAATAAGATTTCTGTTTTTAGTAAAAAGTAAAACTGACTAAAATTAAACTTTTTTCCCACGTCAAAATTTACTAGCATTTATTTTGGTGCCACCAATAAAAAGACAAAACCAAATAAGTAAATTTTCTTCTTAAGCAGGCCATTAAAGTTAAGAAAATACCTTTTGATTTGTTAACTAGTAATAAAAATAATATTAGAAAATAGCGTCATGAGCAATTTTTAGTGAGCATCTTGACACGTAGATTGGCCTGTTACAGAGGATGCCGCCTTTTAAAATAGATAATGAAGAAGGCACAACAAATTTTACGATAATTTGTATCAGTTACCCTTAGAAATGTTAAAATCTAAATTAAGCAATATAATTATATATATATTAATTGCGATATATTACGTTTAATATTAAATATACTTATAATTAATAATTTTGAACTAGGAAATTTAAATTAGGAAAAATATAAAAAAGACGTTAAAATTAACGTCTTTTTTGTTAGTCTAAAGAATCTTTTTTCTAGTACTGCCGTAAATAAATTTTATTAATTCGATGTTGGTATGTCTTATGCAAAATCATATTTGACCTATCTTTGGTTGGCTCAATATATTCGCGTAAGTTAACTAAATTAACCGTTTGCCAGACTTTTTCTGCCATTGCAACTGCTTTACTTTTTGGTCCATTTGCCCAAGGATAATAAAAACTTGCTCGATTATCTCTATTCATTGTCAAAAAATGCACAAAACGTTGCAAAAACCACGTTCTAATTAAATCTTCACTTGCATCAATATAAATACTGAAATCAAAAAAATCACTCATTACCATAGTATCATTAGACAAAATCTGCAGGATATTTATGCCTTCAATTATCAGAATATTAGGATTGGTAATTTTGCCATAACTACCCGGAAGAATATCTGATAATTCTTGAGAATAAAGTGGATAAAAAACCTCTTTTTGCCCACTAGCTACATCAGACAGAAAATCTAATAAAAGCTTATTATTATAAGATTCAGGAAAGCCTTTAAAACTCATCAACCTTTTTTTCTTCAACTGCCAGTTTGGGTAAAGAAAGTCATCAGTTGACATTAACTGCACTCTTAAATTGGGATAAAATTGTTCGAATAAAATTTTAAGAAGTCTTGACATAGTTGTTTTGCCAACAGCAACTGGCCCTGAAATTCCAATGATAAAAGGTTTATTTTCATTACTTGTACAAACAAAACGATTGATTGACTTCAGCACCTGTTCTTTGTTACGTACAAAAAAGTATAAATAACACACAAGCGGGATATAAACCTCATTAATGTCTTTAACGCTGACTATATTACTGAATGAAGTTAGTTCTTTTTGTTCGACTTTGGTGATTCTGTTAGCATCTCTAATAGTTTGCGCCCAAACTTTCCTTGAAATTTTAGTAAAATTATTCATTTTTAAATCCTTTTCAACACATATTGCAGAGGTCTAACAACAACAGGAGTTAACAAGGCTGTAAAAACAGCCTCGAGTAAACCATTCAAACCCAAAGAAGCTAGCAAAATAAAAAATAAAGGCGTGTTTGTACTAAAATCGCCTAGATAGGAAACTAATACCGCAGGAGTTTTCATAAAAAATAGACTAGCAAGAATAATGACTAGAGTTGTGTTAACCAAGGAAGCCATTGCTCCACTAAGCACATTAGCAACTTTTTGACTTCCTTTACTTTTATTCTTAAAAAAGATCCCAGTTGCTCCGGAAGCAAGGCCAGCGAGAATACTGGGAACTAAAGAAATTATAGGATTCCTAAATAGCAAAAGGCTTACCATATCGCCTGGCTGAGTGTATGCTACCATTAATCTTGTAATTCCCCAGATCAGGCCAAAAATAGTACCATAACGAGGCCCCAGCAAAGTGCTATAAATAGCAACAGTAAGGGGGATAGTTGTAATTGCTGGCAACGTCGGCAAAATTCGAATATATCCAATATTAGGTACAAAAGTTTGCAAAATAAGAATAGCGATAAATACTGCAGTAATAGTTAAATTTGGTGTGAATTCTCTTTTCATTTTTTCTCCCACAATTATTTTTTCAGATATTTCTTTTTTAAAGCCAAATCTACGTTATGCGGAACAAATTTGGATAAATTACCATTAAAACTCGCTATTTCTCTAATTAAACTTGAAGAAATACAGCTATTTTTCAAACTTGAAAGTAAGATAATTGTTTCGATACTGCTGTCCATTTTTTTATTCATATATGCAATTTGCTGTTCGTAAACAAAATCTTTTTCATTTCTTATTCCCCTGACAATTACATCAGCATCCAGTTCACGAACAAGTTTAATCGTTAAATCATTTTGAACTAGTTGAACACTAACATTTTCCCAATTTTCAACTGCATCTTTAACCAATTTGTACCTTTTAATAGGTGAAAATAACGTGTTTTTATGAGTATTATTAGAAATTACAACAATGACTTGATCAAAAAGCCTAGCTGCCTTTTCAATAATATCCAAATGACCATTGCTAATAGGATCGAAGCTTCCAGGAAAAATTGCTTTCATATTATCATCTGATTTCTAAAAAATTGCCCATGAGCGTATTGAATTCATCGGGCTTCTCGGCCATGATGTCATGGCCGGCATCACTCACAATATTTACTTTAATTTGTTCATTATGCTTTTGCATTTCTGTTGTATAACCAAGTTTAAAATATGGACTCTTGGATGAACTAACAGACAACATAGGAATACTAATTGAATAAACTATCTCACGCCAATCCTTTTGCACGTGATCTAATAGCAAGGGTATATTCTTTTCAACATCAAAGGGGTGCTTTTTTTTAAATGGATATAATTTTGACCACACCCGTTTGTCAATTCCGTTTAAGGTTTCCTTAATGTGATTATTTTGCGTTAACACTTGCATAAAATTATCTGAGGTTAACCTCACTTCATTGTGCATCCACCCATAATTCCAATTTGGGTCGTTCAACATCTTAGGCGTCTGATCAATCGTAATTACTTTAACCACGTTAATTTCGGGATAGTAAAGCATCAACCCCCAGACCACGCTTGCACCCATAGAATGACCTACTAGAATTACAGACTTTAATGCCAAGTATTTTATCAATTGAGCTGTGTCATTAATTACTTCATTAATAGTATTGGCTGCAGGTCCTTGGGACTTACCGTGCCCCACATGATCAAAGGTTATTACTTGATAACCCTTTTTGACCAAATAAGAGACTTGCTCTGACCAGACTACGTGATTACCGCCAAAGCCATGACAAAAAACAACAGTCGGTCCTGTTCCTGTGACTTCATAGTAAATTTTTTTATTATTAATTTGCATAAACATATTTATTTTTCCTTTTTATCATGTCATTATTTTAATTATCAAACAGAGAGCTTTTTATATTTGGCAAAATAATTCAAAAACCAATTTTTAGTGTAATCAACGGTAGGGCTCTCAAGTGAAGTGATTGTGCTGCACAGGGAAATCTTCCATGGAAACCTAGGATCCATTTCTTTACTCTTTATTTCTTTATCGCTATAGTTTCGGCCAATTGGTGCCGCCAATATTCCAACTAGATTCGAGTCTCTTTGAACAAGGTTTAAAACTAAATCCCAAGAAACGGTCTGTAAAAAGTAATTCGGCTTAATTCGGTCTCCCCTAAGTCTTTTGTTTAGTTGAAATGTCACCATAAAACTATCAGTTAAAGTAACAATCTTTTCTTTTTCAACTTCAGTAAAGGGTATTACCATATTTTTAGCATTATTAAACCTGTGATTCGCATTGAACCATACCCTTACGCTACTTTCGTAAATTAAATTTTCATAAATGCCCTCAATTGTTGCGGGTGATACTATAACGGCCAAGTCTATGTCACCTAAGACGAGCATTTTTTGCAAATGATAGGCACCTCGCTCGATTAATTTTAATTCAATACCAGGATTAGTATTGATGAAGGAAATCAAAGCATCATTAAATACAATTGAGTTAATCACTGGAGCAATTCCAATTTTGACTGTCCCATTTTTCTCATTTGACAATTTATTTAATTTTTCCATCATTTCAACATATTGCTGATAAACTTTTTTCGACTCACTGACAAGCATCATTCCGTAGCGAGTTAAACCAATAATCCGTCCTTTTTTGTGTTTAAATACCTGAATTCCCTTTTTGAACTCAATGTCCTTAATTGATTTACTAATAGCAGGTTGTGAAACGTGCAATATCTCTGCACTTTTTGTTAAATTAAAGTCGTTATCCACAACAGTAAGCAAATATTTAATTTGATTAATATCCAAGACAAGGCCCTCTATTTCATAAAATCTTAGCTTGTTAAAAAAGCAGTATTCAAATGCTTCTTTTAGAAACTATTTAAAAATACTGCTTCTCAATGTTAGCTTAACTTGATAAGCTACTTGTCATTTTTGATATTCATAACAGGTTCTTGAAAAATTCTAGAATCCATTGTCTTTAAATTATCACTAACTTCTGGTTTAAATTCCATCTGGTCAAGTATGTCTTTTTGTAAATCAATTCCTGGAGCAATTTCGATTAGTTTCAAACCATTTGCAGTTAATTCAAACACTGCACGTTCAGTAACATATAAAACTTTTTGTTTGTTAGCATAAGCAACTTCACCAGAAAATGTTACTTGCTGAACATGCTTTACAAACTTCTTTACTTTACCTTCTTGAATAATATGCAGGTTACCATCTTTAATTTCTTCTTTTAAGCCTGCAGCAGTAAAAGTTCCTGTGAAAATAATTTTAGCTGTATTTTGAGTAATATCAACAAACCCACCGGTACCAGCAATTTTAGGGCCAAACTTGGAAACATTTAGGTTACCTTTTTCATCAGCTTCGGCCAAGCCTAAGAAAGTCAGGTCAATGCCGCCACCGTCATAAAAGTCAAACATGTATGGCTCGTCAATAATTGACTGCGGTGTAATCGAAGCGCCAAAGTTTCCCCCACCTAAAGGTGTACCACCAAAGGTCCCTGGCTCAACCGTTGTCATAATATTTCCTGACAAACCTTCTTCATTGAGAACTAAGGAACAGGTTTCTGGAAACTTGCCGATACCAAAGTTAACTACTTGATCGGTCTTAGGATCAAAGAAAAAGGCAGCGCTACGAGCAATAACTTTTTTATTGTCTAAAGGCAGATTGATTTCATCTGCTGCTCTAATTACAGAAGATTTAATGAAATCAGGATTAAATTGAGTATCCGTTGTCTGCTTTGTCATGGAACTATTTTCGGTTTCAACAACATAATCGACTAAAACGCCAGGTATACGAATATCCTTTGGGTTCATCGTTCCTCTCTTAAGAACTCGTTTCACTTGAACAAAAACTTTACCACCATTGTTGTGAGCAGCCATAGCAATTGCAGTAGCTACTAAAGTTAGCGGTTCATCATCAAAGGTGATATTTCCATCCTCATCAGCATAAGTACCACGTAAAAGCGCAACATTTGGTTTCGGAACTTCATATGCAAGATAATCTTTTCCATGAATGTTAATTCTATTAACTAAAGTTGCATTTTTAGCTGCGTCATTTAAGCGACCTCCACTTAACTTTGGATCAACAAAAGTTCCAAGCCCAACATTAGTTATTAAAACGGGTTTGTGAGCGGCGGCATCTCTGAAAATTTGTGAAAGAACACCTTGTGGGAAATTAAATGCTTCAAAATCATTTTCAGCAGACAATGGAGCTAGTTCTGGTGCTAACGCATAGTGCCCTCCAACTAAGCGATGAAGAAATCCTTTTTCTGCAAAGTTGTTTGTCCCACTATGCTTGCCATCTCCAATTCCAGACGCATGCCATACATCTAGACTTTTTGGATGACCCTCTTTTTTGAATCTTGCTCTCATACATTCCAAAATTTCTTCAGGTGTATCAGTACCTAAAAATCCATCAAGTGCAATAATAGCATTATCAGGAATTAGTTCTGCAGCCTTTTGGCTATTGATAAATTTAATTGCCATCAGATTTTATCCTCCTAATATATTGAATATTATTTTGTTAAATTACAAATGAACCAATGAGTTTAAGCGTTGAGTTTACGAGAGCAATTTTTGTAATTAAATAATTAATATCAATTTTTTGTCATTTAAGACACGTCAATTTTCACCAAAACAATGTGAAATCTAACATCTTTCTGACATAATTTAGGGTACCGCTTTCATAATATTATTGTGAAATACTTAATTTTCACTGAATGTATAACCTTTGGTTATGGTTTAATCAAAAAACTCGCATTTGTAGAAATTTCTTTGAACAAATGCGAGACACTTTTTACAAGGGGTTTTGATTATTTAGTAGCCATACATTGGGCTTGACCACTAGTAACAACAATATTATCTTGGTTAGTTACGATCGTATCGTATACAACAATAGTAAAATTCTTCTTAGGGATAAATTCTGTAATAGTACACTTAACTGTCAATATATCATTTAAATAAACGGGTTTGGCAAAACGAAGTGACTGATCCAAGTAAATACAACTTTCTTGACCAGGAATGTGTTCAGCTAAACAAGTAGAGATAAAGGCCGCAGTAATCATACCGTGAGCGATTCGGTGCTTAAACTGCGTTTTTTTTGCAAAATTTTCATCCATGTGAACAGGGTTATGGTCGCCACTCAATTCAGCAAATTGTTGTACGATTGACTCAGTAACTTGTTTGGTAAAAGTTCCAGATAAGCCAATTCTTAGTTTTTCTTCAGCTATGATAATGCCTCTTTCATTAATCTCTTTATATTATAAAATCTCAATGCCTTTTTTGATGATTCTTTGTGCGTCATTCATTAAATCCTGCACTATTTGAGCAGCTGGCTTTGATTCTTTAATTAAACCTGCAACTTCACCAGACATAAAGAAGCTGTCCTTAGGATCGTCCTGACGGACACCAATATATAAGGCTTTGTTCATTGCTTGGTTAAAGTCATCCCTTGATATGCCTGACTTCTCTAGTTCCATTAGTTTTTCAGCTTCTTCATTGGCAATGCCACGTGTAGCACCACCTTTAATTGACATGCCAACAACAGCAGTGCCAGTGTCAGTAGCATCAATAACAGCATTACGCCAGTTTTCACCTACTGGGCTTTCTTTTGCAATTGAGAAAAGTGTACCACATTGAACACCTTCTGCACCTGCTACAAAAGCTTCAACAATACCACGGCCATCACCAATACCACCAGCAGCAATTAACGGGATAGAAATTGCATCAGCAATCTGTGGCCATAATACCATCGAAGTAGTATTGCCAATGTGACCACCAGCTTCCATACCCTCGACAATTACACCATCTGCTCCCATTTCTTCCATCTTTTTTGCAATTTTAACGTTAGGAATAACTGGTAATACTTTTACACCAGCAGCCTTCAGTTCGGCCATATATGGTTTAGGCGTACCGGCACCAGTTGTAATAATTTTTACGCCCTCGTCAATTAAAACCTTAACTGCATCAGGTGTATTCTTATCCATTAACATTAAATTAACCGCAAATGGCTTGTCAGTCAGCTTTTTTGCCTTTCTGATTTGCTCTCTAACTTGGTCGGGAGTTTTTCCTCCAGCAGCAATAATTCCTAATCCTCCACCGTTTGAAACAGCTGAAGCAAGTTCTGCTGTAGCGACTTCCTGCATGGCTCCTTGAATGACTGGGTATTTGATACCTAACAATTTAGTAACGCGATTCATATTTTTACTCCTTAGTTATCTATGTATAATTATTCTTTAATTCATTTATTTACCTGAAAACTTAGCAGCCCGTTTTTCTAAAAATGCTTCCATTCCTTCACTTTGATCATTAGTCGCAAAAGTTTCAGCCCAAACTTGTGATTCCATATCGATAGCAATATCAAGTGGTAAATCGGCTCCGCGATCTACAGAATACTTAGCCATTGCAACCGCAATTGGTCCGTTCTTCATAATTGTTTTAGCAATTTCTTTAGCATTATCCATCAACTGATCTGGCTCCGTAATTTCATCAAGCAAACCAATCCTATATGCTTCTTGAGCAGTAATCATTGTTGAGGTTGCAATCATTTCCTTTGCCTTCCCCCTTCCAATTAACCGCGTTAGACGCTGAGTGCCACCAAATCCGGGAATGATACCCAAACCAACTTCAGGTTGACCAAATTTAGACGTATTTGATCCTATTCGCATATCACACGAAGATGCTAGCTCACATCCTCCACCCAAGGCAAAACCGTTAACAGCGGCAATTGTAAATTGTGGAAGTTCTTCAATTTCAGCAAATGAATTATGAGCTAACTTTGAAAGGTTTAGCGCCTCCACTACACTCATATTATGCATTTGTGAAATATCAGCCCCCGCAACAAATGACTTTGGACCAGCGCCAGTGATAATCAGTACTTTAATAACATCTTGGCGTTCTTTAACCTCTCTCAATGCGTCACCAATATCCTGCAGCGTAGCTGAATTTAGAGCATTTAGAACTTTAGGACGATTAATAGTTAAAGTCCCAATTCCATCTTCTGCTTCTAGCAACACATTATCATATTTATAAAAATTCATAATTTACTTATCCTTTCATAAATAAACTCATTACTTTTAACTGCTCTCATTCGCTATTCTTGTGTAAGCGATATCAAAAATCAAATTAAGTTGTTTTTTTAACTTTTTAATAAATATAGCTAAATATGCCTCTGTATCAACAATTTTTACTAATATAAAAGTTGTTTATGCATCAGATAACTAACAGTAATTTAGCTTTAAATTTTTAATTTTCCTCGTAAAAAGCTTGTTGAAAAAAGAAATAATTTTTATAACTTTTTAAAATACTTAATATAACAAATAATAATAAACTACTTTCTCTTGCTTGTGTAACCGCTTTATTTTGCTTATATTCATCTTGTAATTCAATAACTTTAGAAGGAGAAAAATTATGACTGGAAGTTGGATGATGAAATATTTGGCAGAATTCCTTGGAACTGCAATTTTTATTGTATTTGGTAATGGTGCTGTAGCTAATTCTTTTTTAAAAAATACAACTGCTAATGGAGAAAATGGTCAATCAAATGGAGGCTGGATTTTTATTGCATTAGGCTTTGGCTTTGGCGTTATGATACCGGCTATGATGTTTGGTTCTATTTCGGGCAACCATTTAAACCCAGCAATTACTATTGCTAAAGCCGCTGTTGGCGCTTTTCCTTGGAGTCACGTTTTTCAATACATTGTTGCTCAAATGTTCGGGGCTATCTTGGGACAGTTATTAGTAGTAGCTATTTACTGGCCTTATTTTAAAGAAACTACAGGTAATGAGGAAAAAGTATTTGCATGTTTTGCAACAGGTGAAACTCTCAATAATAAACTTAATGGTTTTATTTCCGAATTTATTGGTACGGCAATTTTAGTTTTAACAGCCACTGGTATGTATAATGGAATGTTCTTTAAAAAGTCCATCGATATTGCTAATTTAGGTGTAGGCTTCGTAATTATGGCTTTAGTAATTGCAGATGGTGGTCCTACAGGACCTGCCCTAAATCCCGCTAGAGATTTAGGGCCTAGAATAGTTCACGCTATTTTACCGATTCCTAATAAAGGATCTTCAAATTGGGACTATAGTTGGATTCCAATTATTGCTCCTATTTTAGGTGCTTTGTTTGGAATTATAGTCTATCAGTATAGTTTCTCATTGCTTTAAAAATAGCAAGTTTCAATATGGACTTTATCAGTAGGCAAACAAGCACTATACAGCAAAAAAATAATAGTTAGCCTAATTGGTTAACTATTATTTATTTTTGTCAGAAAAG
>CALYQE010000009.1 GCA_945281075.1 uncultured Lactobacillus sp.
TTCAGCCTTTGTTACAACACCAACTTGTTCACCATCTTCATTAATTAAACGAACTTCGCGAGCGCGGATTTCATCGTTTAATATCAAATTCTTTGGTATAATTCTTCACCTCCGTGGTAATCTGAGGACAAGAAAAAGGCGGGTATTAAGTTACCCACCTTTAATCAACAGAAAATATCGATCAGCCTAGAGGTCAACTTAACTTAGGCGAGAAGCGGGAAGCTTCTTCTTGTTCTCAACTAAAGTGATTATACGCTTTGTTACTGCAGCAGTCAATATAAAAAACGCAAATCGGATATTAGACTTAAAATTGTTTTTACCAAAAAGTTTTAAAGATTATTTTGCCACTTGAACCAATTTAGTTTGCCATGTGCCGGTGCAAGTAGCTGCCAGCCATCGACAATGAAAAACAAATTATGAAATATAACAGCGTCAAAGCTGCAAACATCGGTACGATGTAGTTAGCATTTTGGCCATAAACAACTTGTGCGTGCTGCATCAATTCTGGCACCACAATAATGGTAGCTAAAGAGGTGTCTTTTATTAAAGCAACAAATTGACCAATAATTGTTGGAATCATGTGCCGGTATGCTTGTGGCAACACTATGTGCCACAATGCCTGAACAAAGGACATGCCAGTTGAGCGTGCTCCCTCCATCTGCCCTACTGCGACTGATTGAATCCCCGAGCGAACAATTTCTGCCAGCATGCTTGATTCAAAAATCGTCATCGCAATGATTGCCGAAGTAATTGCGCCCGGCCTTAAACCAAAATTGGGCAAGCCAAAATAAGTAAAAAAGATAATCAGCAGCAAGGGTAAATTGCGCACCAAATCAATGACAAAACCAACAATCGCTGAAATAAATTTTATTTTTGAATACCGGATTATCCCTAAAACTGAACCTAAAATAAAGCTTAAAACAATCGATATTACAGAAATGAAGATGGTCACAGCTAGCCCTTTTAACAAGAAGCTAAAGTTTAACCAAGATAAAGCTTGAATCCATGTTTGCATTTGGGTTACCTCCTTACGCTAACCTTTTTTCAAGGTACTGCATGTAATAACTTAACGGCATTGTAATCAGCAGGTATAACACGCCAATTACTAAGTAACTGTTAATCGTATCAAAGGTAACCGATGCAATTGCATTGGCTTGATACATCAAATCAAAACCAGCAACAAAGGCTAAAATAGATGAATCTTTGATTAAGCTTACAAATTGATTACCCAAGGGAGGAATGACAATTTTCAATGCTTGGGGAAGGATGATGTGCTGCAGGGCTTGCTGATATGTCATTCCAGTTGAGCGTGCACCTTCCATTTGTCCATTAGAAACTGCCTGAATGCCGGAGCGAATTATCTCAGCAATAAAAGCTGAAGTATAAAGAAACAGTCCAATCGTACCGGCGCTGAAACCATCCAGCTGAACAAAATACTTGGGGACAATTAAGTAAAAGAACATCACGATAATTAATAACGGAATATTGCGAAAAATTTCAACGTAAGTCCGTCCTACCTGATTGGCAAATTTTGCTGGAACTACCTCTAGGAGTGCAAGTAAAATACCAAAAAGCAAACTGAAAACCAAGGCTAAAAAACTTGCGAGCAAAGTCCAACCAAAACCGTCTAAAAGCTGATTACCAAAGTGATTAAAAATGTTGATCATTTGTAATACATCTCCTTATAGTTAAATCCGGGAACTTGACCAAACCACTTTTTAATTAAGCGATTATATTCACCATTGCGATGCAATTTATCGATTGCTCGGTTAATCGCGCGATGAAATGGTGCTTGGTTTAGGTTAACCGCGATACCATAAGGTTCTTTGGTAAATGTTCCACCAGTGACTTCGAGTTCTTCGGGGTTTTGGGCAGCTATCCCATACAAAATTCCGTTGTCACTAGTTAAAGCGTCTCCTTGATGAGACTTCAAGGCAGAAACGGCCTGACCATAGTCCTGCATGGCCACTACTTTGGCTCTAGGAGCAACCTTTTTGATGATTTCAACGGAATTATCACCTACGATGCCAATAACGGTTTTGCCATTTAAGTCGCTCACTTTTTTCACGGGTGAACCTTTTGGCACGAGCAGCGATTTACCAGCCTGAAAATATGACTTTGAAAAGCTGATTATTTTTGCCCGTTCTGGAGTAATGGTTAAAGTAGCGATGACTGCATCCACGTTGCCGTTTTTTAACAGTGGAATTCTCGACTGGGCAGTTGCAAGCGTGAATTGTGCCTGCCCCTTGGGCCCCAATATTTCTTTCGTAATGGCCTTAGCCATATCAATATCAAAGCCCTTTTCGTGATCATCCCGAATGTCAATCAAACTAAAGAGTTTCTTGTCGCCTTCAACAGCCCAAGTAATAGTTTTTGACTGGCGAATATTTTTTAAGACTGATTGATCAGAAATGCTTTTACCGCAGCCACTTAATAAGGACAAGCCAAACAACATGGCCATTGCGTACACTAATTTTTTCATGATGATCACCTCTTAATGCGAAATGATCTTGCTTAAGAATTGCTGTGCTCGCATGGTTTGCGGCTTTTTATAGAAGAGCGCACTTTCATCATCTTCAACAATTTGCCCTTCATCCATGAAAATCACCCGGTTGGCAACCTCTTTTGCAAACCCCATTTCATGCGTCACAATCAGCGAAGTCATTTCACTGGCAGAGGTTACTTTTTTGATTACTTGCAAAACATCATCAATCATTTCCGGATCAAGTGCTGAGGTCGGTTCATCAAACAAAAGCAGCTTCGGTCGCATCGCCAGAGATCTGGCAATCGCAACTCTTTGCTTCTGCCCGCCCGAAATTTGGGCAGGCATATTTTGTGCTTTGTCTTCAAGACCAACCATCTTCAGTAAGTCTAAGGCTTGCTTTTTGTTTTCTTCTTCCGGCAGGTGACTGACAATTCGGGGCGCCAGCATGATGTTTTCCAACACATTCTTATTTTTGTACAAGTTAAAATGCTGAAAAACCATGCCAACGTCTTGGCGTAAGCGGTTGGAATCAGTTTTCGGGTTTGACAGGTCTTGGTTATTGACGATCAATTTGCCGCCTTGAATGGATTCCAAACGATTAATTGTCCGAATCAAGGTGCTTTTGCCCGATCCAGAGGGCCCAATTAAGACTACGGTCTCGCCCTTATCAATTTTGAGATTGATGTCATGTAATGCGTGAAATTTACCATAATATTTTTGCACGTCGTGAAATTCTACCATTGACATTTTAAATGCTCCTTTGTCTTATGCCGATCATGAATTAACTATCAACACAATATGCTTTTCTTTTCGATTGATTGAGAAATCAAAAGTGCATTCCGTCAACACTACATTTGTTACCCGACTTGCAGAGTTCCAGCAAATTTTTATGTTTAAGCTGTCATGTTATAATCCTTGGCAATTCAATATCTTGTTCTTCATTTCTATAAAAAATTTACTCATTTCTTGAGTATGACTTAACATCCTGATCGATTTCCTTAATAAATTCGTCAAGGCTCTTGGCTACTTCTTCTTCAGTACCATAGCGACGAACATTTACGTTATTTACTTCCATTTCCTTATCACCGAGTACAAGGGTGTAAGGAACTTTTTGCGTTTGCGATTCACGAATCTTGTAGCCTAACTTTTCATTGCGTAAATCAGCTTCTGCTCTAAAGCCACGCTGATTGAGTTCATCGCGGACCTTTTTAGCATATTCTGAGTGCGCATCGAGGTTTACCGGGATCACTTCAACTTGAATTGGGGCAAGCCAAGTTGGGAAAGCACCCTTGTAAATTTCAATTAGGTAAGCAATGAATCTTTCCATAGTACCAACTATTCCGCGGTGAATCATTACTGGACGGTGGTCTTCCCCATCTTGACCAACATAAGTCAGGTCAAAGCGTTCAGGAAGCATGAAGTCTAGTTGAATGGTAGACATGGTTTCATCAGCACCCAAAGCCGTCTTAGTCTGAATATCAAGCTTAGGACCATAAAAGGCTGCTTCGCCTTCTGCTTCAACATAGTCAAGGCCCATGTCATCCATTGCTTTCTTTAACATCGCTTGACTTTCTTCCCACATTTCATCGTTTGCAAAGTACTTTTCAGTATTCTTTGGATCACGGTATGAAAGACGGAAATAGTAATCAGTTATGTCAAAGTCCTTGTAGACATCCATGATTAGCCTCAAAGTCTTTGAAAATTCTTCTTGAACTTGTTCAAGGGCTACAAAGGTGTGACCATCATTTAAGGTCATCTCGCGGACACGTTGCAAACCTGAAAGAGCACCGGATTTTTCATATCTGTGCATCATACCCAGTTCAGCAATACGAATTGGCAGTTCACGGTATGAACGAATGTGATGCTTATAGATCTGAATATGTGATGGACAGTTCATCGGACGCAATTCCAGCATTTCGCCGTCACCCATATCCATTGGTGGGAACATATCATCACGGTAGTGTGCCCAGTGCCCTGAAGTCTTATAGGCATCAACATTCATTAAAACCGGCGTGTAGACATGTTGGTAGCCTGCCGACTCTTCTTTATCGGTAATATAGCGTTCTACTACCCGGCGAATAGTTGCGCCTTTTGGCATCCAGTATGGCAAACCCGCACCGACTTTTGGATCGACAAAGAACAGGTCTAAGTCGCGACCGATTGTCCGGTGATCACGTTCCTTGATTTCTTCACGACGCTTGATGTCTTCATCAAGGTCTGCCTTTTTAAAGAATGCCGTTCCGGAAATTCTTTGCAGCATTGGATTAGATGATTGTCCTTGCCAATATGCACCAGCTACTGACAAGAGCTTAAATTGCTTAATTTTACCCGTGTTTGGCAACAAGGCGGCAAAGCCGAAGTCAACAAAATCGCCGAGTTGGTAGGCGTGAACTTCTTCCGGTTCTTTTTTCAGCAGTTCAAGCTTGAAAGGATCGTCCTTAAATCTAGCTTCAAGATCAGCTTTGGGCAAAACAACTGCTTCGATTTTTTCGCCGGCTTTAATCGCCTTTTTCACCGCATTTTCAAGTTGCGGCAATTCACTGACTTTAATTTGGTTTTCTTTATCAGTGTCAACATAAAAGCCGTCTTCATCAGCCGCATGTTCACCCAAATGCAGTTCTGGATATGCTCTTTGTGCTACTGCTTCAAAAACAAAAGCAACAGTGGCACGCAGAACTGCCAGCCCTTCAGCATCCCTGTCCGTGATGATTGCAACTTCTGCATCTTCATCAAGTCGATAATCAAGCGGCTGCAATTGATTGTTTACCTTGCCAGCAAGAGCAGCTTTACCTAAAGATGTTGAAATGCTGTGCGCAAGCTCACCAATCGTAAGTGCTTCATCATAATCACGTTTTGAACCGTCTGGCAAAATAATTGAAAAACTCATTTTTCCTCCAAATTTAATAAACAAAAAACGCCCCAGTGCAGTTATTGCACTGGGACGTTAATAGCGTGGTTCCACCCAAAATTCGGTTAGATTGATCTAACCATCTCATTAGAATTGATAATGGAATTCGCCCTTTTAATTACTTTTTAAGTTTGAATGAGTGGGGTAAAACTCGAACGGGTCACTTCCAGAATACTGCTCCCCTCTCTGATTTAAGTTTTATCATGTTCATTCATTGCATCTAATTATACATACTTAACTTTTATTTGCAAGAATTTTTTAAAAAATTATGTGAAAACGTCGTGGCTATTCAATCAGTCAGCTTGAAAGTATTTTGCTTGTTCATGATACAGCTGCTGATAAAGGCCTTTTTGATTTAACAGTTCAGCATGCGTGCCGCGTTCAACAATTTTGCCATCATTAAGCACGAGAATGCGATCACTGAACTGCGTCGAGCTCATGCGGTGCGAAATAAAGATTGCGGTTTTACCAGCCGTTAGTTCGTTAAACTTGCTAAAAATATTGGCTTCAGCAACCGGGTCAAGTGCGGCGGTCGGTTCATCTAAAACCACCACTGGCGAATCACGATACAGCGCCCGGGCAATGGCAATTTTCTGGCGCTCGCCGCCGGACAATTCCACCCCGTCTTCATCTAGTTCCTGCGAGATACTCGTTTCAAGTCCTTGCGGAAGTTGGTTAATGCGGTCAGACAGTTCAACTTGACTAAGTATTCGCCTCATTTTCGTTTGATCAAAAGGCGCACCCATTAAAATATTATCCTTGATTGACCAGGCAAAAAGGGTGAAGTCTTGAAAGACCGTACCAAAAATCCGCTGATACTTAGTTAGATCTAGCTGCCTAATGTCTTGCCCATTTAATAAAATTTGCCCCTTGCTGGGCTCATAAAGGCGTAAAAGCAGCTTGATCATTGTCGTCTTGCCACTGCCGTTAGGACCAACAATCGCAATTTTTTCACCCATAGTAATTTTGAAATTAAGGTCTTTTAAAATGTCTTCTTGGTCTTCAGGATATTTAAAATAAACGTGTTTAAATTCAAGCGTTAATTTTTCAGCTGGCGCAGCACTCGCAATCTTATCTGTTTTTTCACTGTTTAAACCAGTCTCATCTTCTGTTTGCATCAAAGTAATGTACTGCTGAACAGTTGCCAGTGAAGCATTGCGGCTATTCCAGGCATATAACATGCTGCTCAGATTATTGATGATTACCTCCAAATAACCGACACAAGCAATCATCGTGCCCAACAACAGCTTGCCCCTTAAAACGCGAACTGACAAGATGCAGTACATTAAACCGATTACTATACTGGTAATAATATCACTTAAATTGCCAATGCCATCGGCCTTTAATTGATATTTCGTATCTTCATTCACTTGCTGATTGATGTCAGCAGCAGCTTGTTTTGCGACTAAATCATCTGGATCATATATCCGCAACAGCTTGGCGTAATTAACATTTCCAAACAGAATGTTGGAAAAATAGTCGAGTGCACGATTGAATTGAATATTAAAATCAAAGAACTTAAGCATTACTTTATTGCTCTGTTTGGAACAAAAAATAGCAGCCATTATTGGAATTATAATTAAGACGCAAAGGACAAAGTTGGAAACAGAATAAGCAGAGCGGTTAGGAACAATGATTAAAGCATTGACTAATAAGCCGCCAGCAATAACAATGGTCAGACCTAGCTGGGCCACGCTATTTACTAGTCTTGAAACAAAGATTTCGAACCCACCGGTGAAATCCAGACCATTTTTGGTTGCACTATATAGCTTACGAAATGGGGCGCTGATAAAAGTGCTGTAACTAACCTGCGTTAATTTTTCCGTCAGATCAGCGTCAGCATTCACATTTAACATCTGCCTGCCCTTTTCTACTTGCTCGCCAATGAAAATCTGAAGCAGTTTTATTACAAAGAGGAGCAGTAAGAAAATAATCGTGACTAAAAACAATGGCTTAATTGACTTTGCAACCTGAGTGCTTAATAAATTAATCATGATACCTAAAAAACTAACTACCAGTATTTGATTGAAAACACTCAGCATTGCAGAAGCAACTTGGTAAAAAACAACATGCGGATATAAATGATTAACCGTGTGCAGTATTTCAAAAATGCGGTTATTCTTTCTCATTCTTAACCTCCTTTTGGTAATACTTTTTCTGGATATTAAATAGTTCACGGTAAGCGGGCGAGGTGATCATTAGTTCATCATGAGTGCCCCGTGCGCTGATTTTGCCTTTATCCATCAGGATAATTTGCGTCGCAAATTTAGTCGAGGCCAGCCGGTGCGACACAAAAATGCTTGCCTGATCTTTAAATAGCTCGTGAATTTTTTGATACAGTTTGCTTTCAGCCAAGGCGTCCATGGCAGCTGTTGGCTCATCAAGGATAGTCAGACAGCTATTACGATACAGGGCACGGGCCAAAATGATTTTCTGCGTTTCTCCTCCAGAAGGTGTGACCCCTTCGTCATCTAAATAACGGGTCAATTCAGTTTGCAGGCCCTGGGGAAATTTGGCGATCACTTTTTGCAAGTCGGCTCGAGCAACCGTTTCCGTTAACAATTGCGGGTTAGGATTTTGCTTGATTGTAATGTTGTTTTCAAGCGTGTCCGCAAGCAAAATATTCTCTTGAAAAGCAGGAGTGATCAATTTCTGATAAGCGGTTAGGTCAAACTCAGATATATCATGACCATTTAACAAGATTTGCCCCTTGACGGGTTTAATCAAACCAAGAATTACCAGTGTCAAGGTTGTCTTTCCGGCACCATTCAGTCCAACCAGCGCCAGGTGACTACCAGCTTTGATTTTGAGATTGATGTCTTTTAAGACGTAGTTAGCGGAATTGGGGTATTTGACCGCAATGTCTTTAAGTTCCAGCGTAAAATTTTGGGTGCTTAGTTCGCGATCTGGTTGCTTTTTAGCAGAAGTAGCAGCTAAATTTTCAAAAACAGGATCGAGATAAGTGCGGCTTTTCGCCAGATCGCTGTCGGCATTCAACAGTAGTGCCAGACTATCGCTTGTCTGCTTGATAAAGTCGTTCAGCATTCCTAAAAAAGAAAACAAAAATGCAAATAAGACAAGGCTGACTTTGCCGCTCCGTGTTTCAGCGATTAAAAAAAGATAGATCGGAGCGATGCAAACAAAGTTTAACAAAAGCAGTATGACCTTCAGGTTGAAATTATTGCGTGCTATTTTCTGTTTCAGCTGTGTTATTTTTGCGCGATAATTTTCAACTCTTTGCTTTAACAAATTTGTCATCTGATAAATTCTAATTTCTTGGCCTGCAGCTAGGTCAAATGATTTTTGCGCGATATAATTTGCTTCCAAATATGTCTGTGACAAGTTGTCCTGCAGTTTTTTCCTCTTTTCAGTATAGTGAGGAATTATTTTGAGCGCTAAGCAGACGGTTATCAGCACTAAAAAAGGACACCACCAGGCAATAAAAAGTGTCATCATGCACACTAAAAATAAGGCCAATGCATTTTCCAACAGGCTGTTTAAACTGGGGGTAAACATGCCGGCGCCACTGTCATCATCAGCAAAACCATAAGCCGCACTTTCTTGCCGCGCACGACCAGTTTCAGCGCTAATCATTTTAAAATACGGCAAATGAATGAACCCACGGCCTTCTTTAGCCAGCAAATTCATCCGGGTATTAATACCATCCCAGAAATTTTTCGTTTTTAATAAGGCTTGGGCCCAGTTGACCGTGCCAGTAATCACGCTAATTATGATGATAATAACTAGTCTAGCCGTGATTGAGCCCCTTTGAAGAAGTAAGGCCATCACAATTGAAGGAAAAGCAGTAGTTAGAAATTGCAGGATAAGACCAAAAGCGACTGTCAAAAAAGAGTTAGTCGTCATTGACTTTTGCTGCGTCTTAGTCAATTTCTTTAACCATAAATAATTATCTTTTAATTGGGCAAGCTTCATATAAAATACCTCACTTTGTCCAGTAACTAAGTTAATAATTTTTCTTCAATTGCAGTCTTACCAACTTCAATCACACCTCCAGTTAAGTCTTCGATCAGCCAGATTTAAGCTGTCATTCTGCTAAATTGGCTCATCCTTAATTTAATTTTAATATTTTATATTATAATCACTTTCCATAGTCTTGACAATAATAATTGCACCAACATTTTTTTCAAAACAAATAACCGACCAGTTCATCTGAAGTTGAACTAATCGGTTATTTTTATTGCTAAAAATTCCAAATTGGCATTTTTTGAGATTTAGCGCCGGCGATTTGGTCCGGAAACAATGACTTCTTTTGCCAATGTGCGCACCCGTTCCATCAGCCTTGCTGCCTTTATCGGATCAATGGCATTTTTGGTTTCTTTAAAGTGCTCTTCTAGGTCATCTAGCGAAAAGTTCGATGAAAAGAAAGTTGGCAATTGATTATCCATGCGAGACTGTAAAATTACCGCCAAAACTTCATCGCGCGACCACTGACTCAAATTTTCAGCACCAATATCGTCTAAAATCAGCACGTCACTTTGAGCAATTCTTTGCACTTCAGCCATCAGGCTGTTGTCGTTAAAATGACTTGAAAGACCTGCAATAAAAGTCGGCACGTGCAGGAAGGTCACATACTTTTGCATCGCTGCCACAGCATTGGCCAAACCTGCTAAAATATAGGTCTTGCCCACCCCAAAATTACCGGACAAATAAAGTCCTTGTTGGTGAATATCCTGAGCATAATTAAACAAAAACTTACTAATTTCCGCCATCGCCTGTGACCGCTCCTTGGTCATTTCGATTTGACTCAAGCGCACGTCATGTAAACTTTGAGGTAAATTAATGAGCCGCAAATGCTGCTTCACGTTAACTTCCCGATCATGCTCTATTTTGCTGTCTTCCGGCACATAGGTAATATCAATTGCATTCGTGTTTAGAATTAGTTTCGGCCGGTAGCCGCGAGTAACCGGATCCTTTTTATTTTGCTGATCCAAGTAAAATTCAAATAAAGCTGACATGCTCTTATCAATCATTTCAGCTGTGATTTGATTTTGATGCTCCGAGATGAATTGCTTAATTTTGGGTTGAGCCAAAATTTGTTCACGGATTTGGACTAAATCCGTTTGAGCTTTTTTGCCTACTTTTTCCTTTGCAAGGATTTTGTCGATGGAACGCATATTTACACCTATTTCATGCCATTTTGATCTTCAAAGTTCTTAAAGAAAGTTTTTAATTCCGCTGAAGATACATCCTGATTAACCGTGGATTTTTTCTTACTCCAATCAGTTCCCTTTTCAACGCGCTTATTTTGCGCATAGCGAACATACTTACCTTTATTTTGCTCTCTTTTCGCCATATATTCAATTGCTTGCGCACCTGTTTTAACACCATGCTGCAGCCAATCATGCAAAATCCGGTTTGCCAGACGATAAGAAACATTGGGCCCACACTTTAAACAAGCATAAGTCAGCACGTTGAGCAGTTCACTCGGAATTCCTTTTTCGTTATATAAACTGTCTAAAACCTTATATTCACTTGCATCAACATAATCATGACGGTTGGTTTTTAGTTGATATAAAAACTGTGCTGGCGACTGGCTTTGTGCCAATTGCAGCACTTTTTGCTCTTCGTCTGTAAAACGCGCATCTTCAATGGCACTTGCCTGACTTGAGCCCGTCTGCTGCTTTAACCGCGTTCGGGTCTGATCGGCATGAATGCTGCTGGCAATCGTTTGCCTGATTGCCGGCAGATCCAAGTGATAATCGCCGTGTAAAGAAGACAAAGCTTCATCAACAAATTCTTGTTCAGTCAAGTCATAGGTCCGCATTACCGCACGGATTCCATCTCGATTCTGATCAATTTCTTCTGCCGGAATTTGATAAATCTCAAATTGCTCCTTCAAGAATTCCCAATCGATTTGTTCCGTTTCGTTAATTGCCGCCTTACCAATTTTGACTGCTTGATTATCGTTAGCGGCCTGTTTTACCTCAATCGAGGGATCGATCGCTTCTTCTTCGGGCAAACTAAAGATATCCATAAAAGAGGCCGAAATGTCCCGAGCATTTTGAAGACCATTAATTTCAGTTTGCTTTTCTTGATTTTCACGGGCAAATTCTTTGCTTAATCGCTTGAAAGTTGACACCCCAACTTTTTCTTTTAATAAGCTGGCCAGAAGCGGTGTCGCAAAAAATTCACTGCTGCTCGGCAAATATAATAACTGAAAGATTAATACCTGGCCCATAATTTCATTATCAAGCAAACGGGTCTGAATTAATCCGACCCCTTCCAGCTTGTGCAGCGCGGAAAACAGCCGTTTAATATCACAATCGAGCTGCTCCTGTAAGGTATAAAGTCCGGTTGCATCCGACAGCATTGCGGCTGAACGGTAGTTTTCATTTAAACTAAGGTATAAGGACAAGGCAAGTGAGCCAACGAGCGGCTGATAAAGTTTTACCAAAACACGCAGATCAGTCGGAAAAATTTCTACCTGGTTAGCAATAAAGTAGGGCTGCTTGGGATCGCGGGTCTCAAACATGATTATTTACCCTTCTCTCGTTTAGCAATCATGTCTTCCATTGTCTTGATGAAACTCGACATATCCTTAAATTCACGATAAATCGAGGCAAACCGAATATAAGCGACATCGTCCATGCCGGCCAGTTCATCCATGACTAACTGACCAATTTTTTTGGATGAAATTTCACTTACCCCCTGTTGTCTTACCTTATTTTCAACATGATCAACCAATTGCTCAAATTGTTCACTGGTAATTGGGCGCTTTTGGCCCGCAGCCATGACGCCGCGTAAAATCTTTTTACGGTTAAACGGCTCCCTAGTATTATCATTTTTGATCACCAACAAAGGTGTCGTTTCAATCCGTTCAAATGTGGTAAAGCGAAAATTGCAATTTTCGCATTCTCTGCGTCGTCTGATCGCCCGATTTTCATCGCTAGGACGTGAATCAATCACGCGTGAAGCATTTTGACGACAATTAGGACATTCCATCTTGGTTCTCCTTTTTTAGTTCAAGCAGCAATTGAGCTAATTTATTTTCTAATTCACTTATTGTACCAGTATTTGTCACGACATAATCAGCTAATTTTTCCTTTTGCGCAAGTGGCATCTGACTATGGATTTTTTTCAAGGCTTCTGCCTCATCTAATCCGTCCCGAGCCTGCAAACGTTCAAGCTGTATTTGTTCTGGCACGGCAAGCAATAAAGTCTGATCACAATAGCTTTGACCACCAGTTTCAAATAAGAGCGGTGCGTCAACGATGACAAGTGGTTTCTTCATCCGCTTGTTTTGCGCAATTCTATCCTCAATTTCACGAAAAATCAACGGATGGGTAATGTCATTCAAGGTTTGTAAGCGGCTTTGATCACTAAAGACAGCTTGACCAAGCCGTCGCCGGTCAATTTCTTTTGTAGCGGTCAAAAAGCCTGGACCAAATTTTTCAACGACCAAATTATACCCTTCTTGACCAGGGGTTAAAATCTGATGGGCAATTTGATCACTATCAATCAGCGGAAGGCCTTGCCTTTGGAAAAAAAGATCGGCCGTACTTTTCCCGCTAGCAATTCCGCCAGTTAAACCAAGCACTTTAGTCATCGGTACATCACCTGACAATGCGGACAATAGGTTGTACCCCGACCAGTGACCTTGATTTTTTCTAGCGGAGTTCCGCACCTGACGCAAGGTTCACCGCGATGTCCATAAACTTGCAGCATTTTCTGAAAACCACCTGTTTGACCATTTGCGTCTAGGTAGGTATGAATCGTTGTTCCGCGTTCTTCAATAGCGAGGGAAATTAAGGCATTAATATTGTCATGCAGTTCCTTGACTTTCTTTTGCGGGATTTTGTTAGCCATGCTCAAAGGATGGATTTTGCTTTCCCATAAAACTTCATCAACATAGATATTGCCCAGCCCCGCAACCACAGATTGATCTAGCAGAGTATTTTTGATGCTTTTCTTTTTTCGCTTTAGCCCAATTGATAAATATTTGACCGTAAATTCTGGAGAATTCGGCTCAACGCCTAATTTACTAATACCGGTCGTAACTTTTTCTGTTCCGGTCTCAACTAACTGCATCCGCCCAAATTTGCGGACATCATTGTACCTTAAGGCAGTTTGATCCGTAAAAGCAAACTGAACATGATCATGCTTGTCTTTGGGCGTTGCCACATCGACTAAGCGGTACTTCCCTTCCATCCGCAAATGAGAAACAATTGTCAAATTACCGGATAGTCGAATCAGTAAGTATTTTGCGTAGCGATCAATTGTAAGCACTTCTTGTCCCGCAACCTTTTGCACAAATTCCGCAGGATCACTGGCAATAATTTTTGGGTACCAAAGCGTAACTTCTTTAATTGTTTTTCCTTTAATTAAAGGCAAAAGCGTTCGGCGAACCGTTTCGACTTCAGGCATTTCTGGCATTAACTATTTCTCCTTACTTCGCATCAAACCAATTGTGACCATAACCAGAATCGGCAACCAGTGGAATATCAAGGCGCACAGCCGATTGCATTACTTGCGGAACAAGTTCCTTGATTGTTGGTAATTCATCTTTAGGAACATCAAAGATCAGCTCATCGTGTACCTGCACGACCATTTTAGTTTTTAAATTTTGCTCATCGAGCTTCTTTTGCATGTTGATCATCGCAATTTTAATAATATCAGCAGCTGAGCCCTGAATTGGCGAATTGATCGCCGTACGTTCAGCAAAAGAACGAATATTAAAGTTCTTCGCGTGAATGTCTGGCAAATAGCGTCTTCTGTGCATGATTGTTTCAGCATAGCCTTTTTCACGCGCAAACTGCACCGCCTTGTCCATGTAAACCTTAATTTGTGGGTATTGCTCAAAGTAGTTATCAATAAATTCCTTCGCTTGCTTACGACTAATATTGAGGTTTTTCGATAAACCATAATCCGAGATTCCATACACAATCCCAAAGTTAACCGCCTTGGCACGTCTACGCATCAAGGGCGTAACCTCATCGGTTGACTTCAAATGAAAAATTTTCATTGCGGTGTGCGCATGAATATCATAGCCGGTCTTGAAGGCCTCTTGCATTTGCTCATCACCTGAAACTTGGGCTAACACACGCAGTTCAATTTGCGAGTAGTCGCATGAAAAAATGTAACCATCAGGAGTGCTGGGCACAAAGGCCTTTCTAATCTGTTTGCCCTCTTCAGTTCTAGTTGGAATATTCTGCAAATTGGGATCAACCGAAGAAAGTCGTCCAGTCGCAGTTAAAGTCTGCAAATACCTAGTATGAACGCGGCCGTCTTTCTGGATCACATCAAGCAGACCGTTGACGTAAGTTGACTGAATTTTAGCAATTTGCCGGTAAGACAGAATTTGGCCCACAATCGGATTCTCGTCTTTGAGCTGATTTAGCACGTCAACAGATGTAGAATAGCCCGTTTTGGTCTTCTTGATCGGCTTCAGGCCCATTTTTTCAAATAAAATGTGGCCTAGTTGCTTAGGCGAATTAATATTGAATTCTTCACCAGCTTCTTCGTAGATCTGCTTTTCCATCTTTTGCAGCTGCTGTCCAAATTCATCTTGCAAAGCGGTTAAGGTATCGGCTTGAACTTTAATGCCGTTTATTTCCATCACGGCTAGCACGCGCGCAACGGGAATTTCAATGCTGGCAAATAAGTCGTCTTGCTCATGCTCCTTAAGTTTTTGCAGCAGCGCTTCTTTTAGGTTCTCAATTGCTTCCACCTTGGTAGCCAAGTGATTGTACAAAACCTGATTATCGTCTGGAATCTGCTGGCTTTTACCTTTACCGTAAACATCGACATCGTTTCTAACCGAATCATTGCCGTACATCCGGCAGACTTCAGCCATATCATCAGAGTTATTTTCATTATTAATCAAATACGAGGCCAAAAGCATGTCATAGTCAATTCCCTGGGCCTGAATGCCCAACCGATTTAGACCGACGATTGTCCGTTTAAGATCAAAAACATCTTTATTAATCTTTTTGTTTTCCAGAATCTGCTGCAAATCTTTTGTCTTCAGCAGATTGACATCCCTGCTCAGAAAAATTTGCCGACCAATTTTGAACGCAAAACCAACAAAATCAGCTAAATGATAATTCGGACCGAGCATCCCTAAATAAAAAACGATCTCATCGCCCTCATGGACTTCGATTTGCTTAAGGTTGTTTTCGGTTAGTTCAGTAAATTCCATCTCAGCAACTTGCTTTTCAGCTTCTTGTGCTTGTGCTGAATCCGTTTCAGGTGCAAGCTGACTTAAAAACTTTCTGAAATTCATTTTTTCATAGAAACGACGCAGTTTTTCATAATCTGCTGGTTGTTTTTTAATATCATCAATGCCAATGGTCACGGGCGTTTCACAGTTAATCGTGGCCAGTTTTTTACCTAAAAGAGCCTTGTCTTTATCGTTAAGCAAGTTTTCTTTTAGCTTTGACGGCTTAATTTCATCGACATGAGCGTACAAGTTTTCGACCGAACCGTATTCTTGAATTAACTGAGAAGCTTTTTTCGGTCCCACCTTGGTAACACCCGGATAATTATCCGAATTATCACCCATCAAGGCTTTCATGTCGATAAATTCAGTTGGCGTAACGCCGTTGACTTCTTTCATGTGTTCTGGCGTATAAGCTTCCAGGTTCATCACACCCGATTTGGTGACCATCACTGTGGTGTGCTCTGAAGCAAGCTGCGTTAAGTCCTTGTCTCCCGTTACCACGGTTACATCAAAGCCTGCTTTTTCTCCCAAGCGGCAAAAAGTACCAATAATATCGTCCGCCTCGTAGTTTTCCAATTCATAAGTGGAAATGCCCAAGTCATGCAATAACTCTTGCACATATGGCAGTTGTTCCGAAAGCTCGGCAGGCGTCTTTTGCCGGCCGCCCTTGTAGTCAGCGTACATTTTATTTCTGAAGGTTGTTTTGCCCGCATCAAAAGCAACCAAAACATGGTCAGGCTGAACATTATTCAGAATAACATCCAGCATGTTTTTAAAAGTATAAATGGCATTAGTATGCAATCCTTCCGGATTTTTGAAATTTTCAAGTTGTCGATAAAGCGCGTAAAAAGCACGAAAGGCAACAGAATTACCATCAATTAAAAGTAATTTTTGATTAGCCATTGAATCTCCTCACAATTATAACTGGTCTTTAATTCATCTACCATTTTACCAGTTTTTAGCCTCTTCTTGCATAATCCTGTTTAAGTAAAAACGATTGCATACAAATAACATCGAACCCATTAAGTGCGCGTCCGTTTTTAAGCAACAAAAAAAGGCTGAAGATCAGCCTTTTTTGCATTAGCACAACAACTTCTGCATTTCAAAGATTATCTAAATTATTTTGCACTAAGGTAAGGAGTTGTTGCATTTAATATTTTTGCTGTTTGCACTTGTGCTTCTGAACGATTAAGCAAATCGTTTTGCACGCTCGTTAAAATGTTAACGGCGGTTTTAACTTCAGCTTTAGTTGCCTTATCAGAATCAAGGACCTTTTTAGCAAGAGTCAGCGCGCAATTATAGACAAGTCGATCACGCTTATTTGTTTGCTCGTTTTTATAAGGTTCAATCTTTTCTTGTTCAACCAATTGCTTCAAACTTTGCTTATCTTCGTTAGTAGCAATTGCTGCATCCGCTTGGGCCTCTTCTTTAGTGTTGTTTGGCTTTAAGTAAGTGCCTGACAGATAATTAACATCACTGGCCTTAACATAAACTAAACCAGCTGCGCTCAAAGGACGGTAGTTAGCCGAAGAATAAAAGGTTGGTTCATTCCAAGAGTCCTTGAACAAGTAATATAATTCAGCCTTTTTTGCTTCTGAATCCCACAGATAAGTGAGCTGCTCAACTGGATATAGATCACCAACTAAAAAAGTAGAATTAGCTTCAGTATTTGACCGCGCAGCGGCGTCAATGTTATAGGTACCGGCGGCATTTTTAAAGGTAACATATGTTGCTTTAGTGTATGTCTTTAAGCTTTGAGTTGGCTTTTTCTGCAAGCCTACCTCAGGAATAAAGGCATCAGTAGTACCACTAATGCGGTATTGCACAACGGGCTTGTCATTTTCAGTGATCGCAGTTATTCGGTCAACCTGATATGTCTTGCCAGGCTTTAAAGTCGTTTTATCTTTACCTGTGCCCACTACTTCGTTGACCTTCTTGGCCACTGTCACTTTTACCTTGTGAGCATATAGGGGGTGTCCGGCAATTTGTGCAACATTATTTGCTCTAATATATTGACCTGTGCTCAACCGGTAGTAGCATTGACTCTTGATTTTTCGATATGGCAGCCAAGTCTGAGTATAGTTGTCACTATTTAGCAGATAAAATTGTTTGCTGTCATTAGCGACTGGCTGAAGCTTACCCCGATAGTTAACTTCTGCACCCTTTTTGATAACCACCTGCTTCTTCTTGCCAAATTGTTTAATTCGCTTGCCATGTTTATCATAAACAAAAGCGTTGCGGGCTATTGTTAGCTTACCAGTTGTTGCAGCTGCAACTGTTGAAAGAGGGTTTTGCTCTAGGGGCAAAACAGTGCCAAAGGTTAACAAACCGGCTACTGAGCCAAGCATGATTTTTTGCTTTAATTTCATAAGACACCTCATATAATAAATATAAAACAGTTTTAATTTTATAATAAAAATAAAAATAATAAAGTAAATTAAACCAATTTTTTTCTTGTTGATAAATAATTTTGATTAAAAAACCGCCAAAGTTTGGCAACCTTGGCGGCTCAGTATACTTAGCTTTTTTAATACTTTAACAATTAGTGGTATAGTGCAGCAACTGTTAATGTCGCTACCACTTACTCAGATTATGCATCCCTATAGCAGCTTTTCTAACGCATCTTCATATTTTTGAATATCACCTGCGCCCATGAAAACAATCACGCTGTCTTTATTTTGTGCTAGGTCGGCAATATTATCGAGGTCAATGACTTCCGAGCCGGAAATCTTGGCCACTAAATCTGCACTAGTAATATCACCACTTGCTTCTCTAGCAGAAGCATAAATCGGCGTAATATAGGCTTTATCAACCTGCCGAAGGATCTCTTCAAATTCCGGCGCATACTTTTTGGTCCGTGTGAAAGTATGTGGTTGAAAGACCACAACTAAACGTTTATGCGGAAACCTTTGCCGGGCAGCCTGAATTGTCGCTCTCATTTCGGTTGGGTGATGTGCATAGTCATCAATAATATTGATATTGCCAAAGTCCTTTTCGGAAAAACGCCGTTTAGCCCCTCGATATGAAAGCAGACCTTTTTGAATATCAGCTAGCGGCACATTTTCGGTATACGCCACGGCAACAACTGCCGTTGCATTTAAAATATTGTGATCACCAAACAAATGAATGGTAAAATCACCAATTTTTTTGCCATGAGCTAAAACGCTAAATTCAGCGCCGCTAGTTGTACGATTGACATTAACAGCTTGGAAATCATCTTCATTTTCAAAGCCATAAGTATATTTCGGCACTTTGGACTGCAGCGTCTTTAAACGCTCGTTGCCGCCCCAAACAAATAAGGCTTTTTTGGTCTGATCGGCAGCTGTTTGAAAAGCTGAAGTGTAATCAGCCTGATCTTTAAAGTAGTCAGGATGATCAAAATCAATATTAGTCATAATTTGGTAATCAGGATGATAGGCCAGAAAATGACGCCGATACTCATCGGCTTCATAAACAAAAAAGCGTGAGTTTTTAATCCCCTTGCCTTCGCCATCACCAATCAAATAAGAAGTTGGTGCTGCTTGCGTCATGACGCTGGCCAGAATTCCAGTTGTTGAAGTCTTGCCATGAGTACCTGAAACACCAATGCTAGTGTGCATTTGAACTATTTCTTCGACCGTATCAGGATAACTTTGCCAGGCGATTTTTTTATCTTCACAGGCTTTAACTTCAACATTATCATTTTTGAAAGCATTGCCTTTGACGATCACTTGGCCTGAATCTTTAATATTATCCGCAGCAAATTGAGCTATATTGATGCCGGCTTTTTCTAACGGTACCTGAGTAAAAGTATACTTTTCAATGTCGCTGCCAGCTACATGGTAACCTAAGTCATTCAATAGTAAGGCCAAAGACGCCATCCCCGTGCCTTTAATCCCGATAAACCAAATCTGTCTGTTCTTATCTAACATTTTTTAAGCTCCCAAAATTCAAATTTAACATCGCTTATTATTTTACCATTACTATGATAAAAAGAGCTTATTCTCCAAAAACTGTAGGAAAAATTTATTATTGTCTGACCCCTATTCGATATTTCAGGAAAGCTGATCTTACTAATAAGCTTGATTACAATACAAAATTTTTTTGATTTCCAGCATCACTCTATAGAAAAGCAGAGCATTTTTTATTAATCAAGTTATAAACGAGCAGATAAAGCCAAGAAACGCCAGTTATTGATCGCTTCTTGGCTTTGCGTACAGTATAGAAGGTTGTTTCCTGTTCGCAAGACACCTTAATTTTAATTTTCAATACTTGTTGCTAAATCCATGTTGGCTACTTTTTGTAGCTGTGAGACTATTTGTTTAGCAAATTTTAGTAAAGTATGGTAAATATTTGAATTTCCATCAATTGGAGAGGAAAGAAAAACAATATTTCTTTTAATTATATTTTGATCGTTATCTTTTAAAAAGATATCAACAGTCAAAGTATGCAAATCTTGGTCTTTAATAATTAATTCTTTATTTTGAAGCTTAACGTCTTTAATAGCGTCATAAGGATAATATTCTGTTTTAGAAGCAAGGTTAGTAAATTTCGGATTATTTGTTAAACAGATATATTTATTTTTATCATCAAAAAATATGTAACTGCCGATTTTTTTAGAAATTTCAAAATTGATTTTTGGATCAGTACTTTTTTGATTTTTTTCAAAAATTTCAATAATTTCTTCCTGAGATACTTCGGTAACTGTTCGAGTATAGTTGAAACTAATAATTTGATAACAATTTTTACATAAAAATCCATCTAAAGTTTTAAATTTGATAATTCTTAATTTTCTTCCACATATTAGACATTTTCTCATAGCTAATCAGATCCAATCTAAAATTGTTCTTTTGTCATTACGGTAACCAGCTTTAAATAATGTTCATAGCGTTGTGCATATTTAGAAGATATTTTTGTGTCAGGAGTTACGATTTCATCGTCTTTATTTTTAGGAAAATATTCTTCGTTAACACCGGCAATAGCTAACAAAGCCGCACCATCTATTGCTTCTCTGGAATAATTACTTTTTCTAATTTCTACTCCAAAGATATTTGCAATTATTTTTAACCAGAGTTTACTATTAGCGCCACCACCTACAATTCTGATATATCTGTACGATTTGCTATCGGTAATTTCATCAAAAAGTTCTTTTAACCCAAATGCTACTCCTTCTAAAATAGCCAAATACATATTTTCTCTTTGAGTCTCTAAACTTAAATTTACAAAGCTTCCTTTTAAGTTGGGATTAGAAAACAAAGTCTTTTCACCATTAACGTGCGGAAAGAATAAAACATCATTGTTCCCCAACAATTTTTCTGATATCGCATTTTGTTCCTGATCAATTTCATCGGTATGTAATATGTTTGTAAGCCACCAATTATTAAGAGATGCGCCAGCTTGAACGGTTCCCTGAGTTAAAAGTTGAAATTGGTTTTCTTGAGGAATAAAAACAATATTTTTACCTACTTTTTTAAAATTATTATTTTGATCAGGAATAACAACGACCCCAGAAGTACCTAACGAGATTAAAGGAGTTTCTTGATTGTTATCAAAATTAGCTAATGCTGTTGCTGCATTATCTCCTGTGCCTTCTATTACCTTAATTCCCTTAGGTAAACTTAATTGCTTAACTAGCTCATCTTTAATATCTCCCACAACATAATTAGAAGAATGAATGTCTGGTAATATATTGCAATCAATTGAAAATGTATCTGCAATTTTGCTTGACCATTTATTTTTATCAAAGTCAAACATTGACGAAGTTGAAGCATCACAGTAATCAGTTGAATACTTTCCAGTTAATCGATATACAATGTAATCGACCGGCATCAAGAAATGTTTTATTTTTTTAAAGTTAGAAGGCTCATTTTTTTCAACCCAAATTAAATTAGCTAAGGGACTTCCTGTAGAAACAATTTTGACATTTTCAAATTGCCTAATTTGAAACAATTTATCTTTGATTATAGAAACCATTCCCTTAGTTCTTGTATCATTCCAAAGAATTGCCGGTCTAACAGATTGACCATTTTCATCTAGAAATACTGTGGTATGCATTTGCCCAGTAATCCCAAGCGCGACAATTGTATCTGAAGGCCTCTTTTCTTTAATTAATTTTTTTAGTCCTTCTTGAACAAGTTGAAACCAAATTTCGGGATTAATTTCCTTTTTTCCATCTTTTAAATCACAGTAAGAATATTTTTTTTGAAAAGAATCCCGTAAATTCAAACTGCTGTCGAAAAGCCCAAGTTTAACCGAAGAAGTACCAATATCAATACCAATATATAAGTTGGTCATTTAGATCACCTAAAATCTTTAGACTAGAACTCAATCATCGTCTTTAAAGTATCTGGTCTCATTGCATATTCAACTGCTGCGACATAATTTTCATAAGGAAAAACTTTTGCTAACAAGGGACGAACATCAATTATTTTTTTACCAATTAATTGGGTTGCTTCATAATACGTAGTTCTTGTTGGACTAACCGTACCTTTAATAAATTTTTCGTGCGAATGAACAGCTCCTAAATCGATTGGAACTGGATCATCTGGGTGCATCGAACTAAACATAAATGTTTGACCACCATTTGCAGTAAAATCAATAGCTTGTTTTGCAATTGCTGGAACAGCAGTAGTATCAAACACTACATCTGCACCTTTTTTTTCAGTTATATCTTTAATCTTCCGAACAGCGTCTTTTTCAGTAGGATCCAACGTAAACTCAGCCCCTAATTTTTCTGCAAGTTGACGTCTTTCTATGTTTGGTTCACTTACTATTATTCTGCAGCCTTTATGCTTTAAGAGCAGCACATGAATTAATCCCATGACGCCTCCACCAACTACGACAACATCTTGACCAAATTTAATATGAGCTCGCTCGATACTGTTGATTACACATCCAACTGGCTCAGTGAAAGCCATATCTACAAAAGAAGTTTCTTTAGGATATTTGAATAAATCAGTAGTTTTAACGGCCATCAAATTGGCCATTCCCCAAAATCCAGAAATACCATGATCGTTTCTAAATGTTGTGGAGGAATAAATTTCAGTACATAAATTGGGTCTGCCAATCCTACAGTAATAACATTCTCCGCAATTTGGCAAAATATACTTGACCACGTGATCGCCCACTTTAAAATGCTCAGGATTGACATCTTTGCCAACAGCCACAATTTCACCACTAAACTCATGACCACCAACTCTTGGATAGGTCCATGCAGTATCACCCATGTAATCTCGAACATCATTTTGACACAAGCCAACGTTACGAATTTTCATTAAAACTTCGTCATCATTAATTTTAGGATCAGCAAAATCAGTAATTTCTATTTCTTTTGGTCCTTTTTCTAAAATACCTTTCATAATTAAACCTCTTTAAATTTTAAGCACCTAAGATACCGGTCCAACCGCCAATAATACCAATAATTATCATTAATCCAATAATCTGTATGCTAGACCACTTATGTTTCAAAAGAACTAAGATTAGCAATGTGAAACCAAACGGTAAAATATTTGGCATTAACACATCCAGCAGTTGCTTTTGAATACTGAAAGACTGCGTCGACGTCACTATCTCTAATGGGATCGTCATTTTGACATAACTTGAAATCAAGCCCCCCATAACCATACAACCCATGATTTGAGCACCAGCCAGAATCTTGTCAAGAATTCCTTTTTCAAGAAATTCCATTACAGATTCAGTACCAGCTTTATAACCAAACATAAACGTGAAGTAACTTAATAGCCATGAAAATGAAAACATAATTACAAAGTAGATAATCGAGCCCCAGAATGTTCCCCTTCTGTTTATATCAATACAGATAGCTAACAAGATTGGGATTAAGACGCCTTGATAAATAGTGTCACCCACGCCAGATAGTGGACCCATCATTGAGGTCTTTAAACTTGTAATAAATTCGCCAGGAATGTCTTTGCCTTTAGCTTTTTGTTCTTCCATCGCAATGATCATTCCGATAATTACGGCTCCAAACTCAACATGAACATTAAAGAACTCAATCTCTCTTTTCATCATCGCTTTCTTTTTCTCAGGTTCATCCTTGTAAAGCCTTTTAGATATTGGAACAAAAATGTGTGCAATAGCTTGTCCCATCATTCTTTCATAGTTGTAGCAAGTTTGCGGGAAGTTTTCCCAAATTAACCACGACTTAACCAAATCCTTTTTTCTCAAAAGGGGGTTCTCTTGCTTTTTAGAAGCTATATTTTCATTATTCAAAGTGAGGGCCTCCTTGATCAGCAGATTTATCAATTCTGTTTGTGATTTGAACGTAAACAATAGCCACTAAAGCTGAAATAACACCTAAAGGTAATAATCCTAGTTTAGAATACGTTGCCAAAACAAAACCGATATATAAGAATACACGGGCTTCATCTTTATAGATATACTGAAGGGTAATGGCGACACCAAGAGCTGGCATCATACCGCCAATAACTTGAAAAATATTTAAGACTGTCCCGCCAAGCGCTTTAACAAAGCCAGAAATGTAACTGGCCCCGAAATAAACAGCTATCGTACAAGGAATTATCGTGATTAAAGCTGTAAGTAATTGCGGATAAAGCACATTTGCTTTCCAAATTTTGTTGTATTCTTCTTTTTCAATATAATGATCTGCCAAGTGAACAAAAATAGAACCATATGTCATTCTGGCATACCATACGATTGTTCCTAATAAACCAATTGGAACAGCAATAGAAAGAGCAGTTTTTGCGTTTAGTCCTCCAGTTATTGCATAAGCAGTGCCTAAAATTCCTGATAGGGCCATATCTGCAGGCATCGAACCACCAGCTGAAATAAAACCTAAATAAACTAAATTAATAGTTGCACCGATAACAGCACCTTTTAAAGGATCACCTAAAATAATGCCTACTACGAAGCCACAAACCAATGGTCTTTGCAAAGTCCATAATCCGACAAAAGGCATATTACCGATTGCAAGGTAATAAACTATTCCACAGAGGATTGCTTGCCAAATAGTCATTTTCTTTCCTCCTCATAGTTATTACTTAACAAGAT
>CALYQE010000010.1 GCA_945281075.1 uncultured Lactobacillus sp.
ACTTCTTCCTCCACTAGTTCCTGGTAGAGTGCCAATACTTCATCCTGTAATTTAGCTTGGAAGCGGTCAACGGCCTTGCGCCAAACAAAGGAATACTTGTTGGCATCAGCTTCAACCTTGGTACCGTCAATAAAAAGGGCATGCTTATAAACCAGGCCCTCTTCTTGAAGTAGGTGGTTAAAGTAAAGGAAGCACTTTTTAATCAGCTGGTTGGCGTGCTTGCTGGCACGAAAGTTATTAATCGTGTGATAGGACATGGTCTGCTGGTCAGCCAAATACATCATGGGCAGATTTTCAGTTAGCATCTGGGCAATCTTGCGCCCGGAAAAGACCTTGCGGCTATAGGCAAAAAGCAAGATTTTAAGCATCCGAGCCGGATGATAGGCTGGACGGCCAGTAAAAGAAGACTCACCCTCAAGCACAGCTAGGGGAATAGAGTCAACAAACTGACTAATGGCATGAACGAGATGATTTTGCGGAATAGTAAAGTCTAAATTAAGTACTAAAGCAGTCTGGCCTGTGGTATAATTTTGGTACATTGTTTTTGGTCTCCGTTCTATTTGAAGTTGGATAATTAAATAATAACAAGACCAAGAAAGAATGTATACAGAAAAAACGTTGAACCAGTAAGTTCAACGTTTTTTTAATGGTCTAAGAAAATAGTTTTTTCCCAGACTCTTTGAAATAATCGTTATTCTCCTTTAAAAGAACCGTCTTCAACTTCACGAATAAAATCGGCCAGATGTTTATAGTAGACATCTGGATTATCAACCATGTGATGATGCCCGCCATCAGGGGTGGTTACTAAACGGGCGTTTGGAATTTCCTGTTGCATAATCTTGGCAGTAGAAATTGGCATTGTTTCTTCTTCACCAAAGGTCAATAGGGTTGGAACTTTAATGTTTTTAAGTTGCTCTCTAAAGTGCCAATCTTTTAACTTGCCCGTAATTACGAATTCGTTGTCGCCTTGGAAGACCTGGTAAACGGCGTTGCCACCGAGGTCTTTGAGATGATAAAGCTTTGAAGGCTGCTTGCGGTCAACAAAGTTAATATTAAGAATGTTGACGTCTTCTTGATAACGCTCATTGGCATAATCATTATGTGCTTCGCATTCATGCATAAAATCAATCTCTGTTTGCCGCAGCACTTCTTGCCGTCGACGATTGACGGCCTCGACGTAATCGTCGATTTCGTCAACCATTGAGGAAACAATTGCCCCCTTTAAGTGCTGACCGTACTTAACAGCATATTCCTGGACGAGCAAGCCGCCCCAGCTCTGACCAATTAAATAAAAGTTGTCTAGGCCCAGTTTTTCTCTGACTTCATCTACTTCGTCTAGAAAGTAGTCGTAAGTAAGGTATTTTTGGGCGATTTCTGGGTCGCTGTAGTCGGGCTGATCGGAATACAGCGAGCCTAATTGGTCGTACATTGTTACTTGGACATCAAGGCCTTGTTTTTTCAACTGCTCGGCGGTGTCTTCCCAATATTCATGGTTGCCACCGGGACCGCCATGCAGGCAGAGCAAGTGAATATTGCCATGACCTTGCGTGTTCGTCCAGAGGTGATAGCCATTATCTAAGGTAATAATCTTGGAACCGGTTTTCATATTTTTCCCTCCATTAGTAGTGCTTTCCTTTATTTTAACCTATTGCAACTAAAAGAAAAACTGCTTGCATGTTTGCGTTTTAAAAAGCAGATTTGCAAGCTTTGATCGGTAAGGTTTCAGCCCCTTTTTGTTATACTTAAAGGAGATAAACTTATAAACACAGTTGTAGAGCACTCATGGCGCTAAGGGGGCACAAATTAGAAAGGTATTGATGAATAAAAGGTGTGAATACAATGATCAAGAAGCTGGTTGAAATTGACTGCCGGCTTTTGCTTCAGACATTCATAAAAAAACGCGCTCGATTGGTTAGCGGAGATTAATTATAGAGGTGATTGAAAGATGGTTTTTTACACACTAAAGTACATTGAGCAAAATCAAAATACTAGTAAAACGATTTTATATGTCTTGATTGCAATTGCGGCTCTAGCAATGATTGCTTTTACGGTGCTTTATCTACGGCACCGTTTTAATACGCGCTATCGTGATTTAGGCATTATCGCATTGCTGTTTTTATTATTATTTGTTGGCACGCAATATGAAAAATACGTCCAGACAAATTTGGTGAAATCTCAGTCTGAACAGATTGTTCCTTTCATTAAGTCGGTGGCTAAGGACTACGACGTTCCGGAATCCGATGTCTTGGTCAATTCAACCAACTTGCAAGATGGTCTGATTGTCCGGCTAGACTCCAAAAATATTGACTATCAGCTTGAATTGAACGATGACAACAATAGCTATATGCTGAAGCAGGCTCATGTTATCAATCACGAAGTTAATGTGAAGAACTAGGAGGAAGTAGTCATGGATTATATGCAACTCTTTATTAAATTTGTTCTTGGTGTGTTAACGCTGATCTTTCAAATCAATGTGTTCGGTAAAAGCAATATTGCGCCAACTACCGCGCTTGATCAGCTGCAAAACTATGTACTTGGTGGCATTATTGGTGGGGTCATTTATAATTCCAGCATTACCGTTTTGCAATTTCTCTTGGTACTGATCGTTTGGACACTGGTTGTTTTTATTTTGAAGTTTGCGCGTGAACATAGCAATATTGTCCGGGTCATGATTGATGGCAAGCCGATTCAAATTATTAAAAATGGCAAAGTGCAAGTGAAAAACTGTCTATCTGCTGGCCTATCTGCTAATGAGTTAATGTTTAAGCTCCGCAGTCAAGGCGTTTATACGGTTGGCGAAGTAAAAAACTGTATTTTTGAAAAGAACGGTCAACTAACGGTAATTCAAGAAGATGAAAAAAATTTACGTTTTCCGTTAATTAATGATGGTCAAATCAATCGAGAAGTGCTTGAATTTATTGATAAGGACGAAGACTGGTTGAAAAAGGAAGCTCAAAATGCGGGCTATGATAATATTGGCGATATTTTCTTAGCGGACATTGAGGATGGCAAGATTTCCTTTACCAGTTATGACCAAAAATAAATAAGGGTAAAAGAGTTAAAAAAGACTGATGGAAAATTACAGTAAAGCAGTTAACCTGCTGACAGATGCCGATGTGATAATTGTGTTAGCGGGAAATAAAATGGCCAAGCTTGAAGGACTTGATTTGCTAGGGAAAGGCCAATTTGAGCAGGACTTCCCCAAATTTGCGCAAAAATACGATGTGCACTCAATTGGTGATGCGTTTGATCAGCAAATTTCCTCTTGGTCAGAAAAATGGCTTTTTTGGAGTCAATTGATTGAGCAGTATACCAATCACTACCAACCTAGCGAAGCAATGATGAACTTGCTGAAAATTATTGGTAAGAAAAAGTATTTTGTGGCCACTTCGATTTTTGGGCACTTCTTTGAACAAGCTGGCTTTAATGAGAACCGGATTTTTAGCGTCTTTGGTGACTGGACGCTGATGCGCTGTTCAAGCGGTATTAATCACGGAACAAAAGATGATCGTCAGGTGGTACAAGCATTTTTAGCTGCTTCAAAAAAGGGTCAGAACTTGGCTGATTTGGTTCCGCAATGCTCAGTTTGCGGACAACCAATGGAGCTCAATTTGCCGCTGAATGACCATTTTTATCCAGATACTGATGCAAATACGCGTTTTCGCTGGTTTTTGACGGGCAATGAAGAAGAGAACCTGGTTTTCTTAGAACTGGGCGTTGACGAAACAAGTCCGCAGCTGTTTGAACCGGTTATTCGGTTGGTCCAACAGTTTGAACCGTGGCACCTCATTGCGGCCGATTATCCGCAAGCTGATTTTCCACTAGACATTCAGTCCAAAAGCGCGGGTCTTGATGCGGATACGGCTACTTTAATTGAACAGTTAGACAAGAATAGGGACTTTTAATGAGTATTAAAGTTAAAAATGGTGTTTTACAGGTAACGGGCGCGCAAACCAAAATTCGGGCAAAAGGGCAAGAAACGCCAGCTTTTATTGCTGACTACACGATGCTTGACATTGAAACCACCGGACTTAATCCATATCGTGATCACGTGACTGAACTGGGAGCGCTTAAGGTGCGCGACGGGGTTGTGATTGATCAGTATAGCAGCTTAGCCTATTACCCGCGGTCAAACAAAGTACCGGCGATGATTACCAAATTGAACGGAATCACGGAAGAAATGCTTTTGAATGAGGGCATACCGATTAAAGAGGCGATGACCGCTTTTCGTCAGTTTATCGGTGACGATGTTATTATTGGTTACAATGTCAATTTTGACTTAAACTTTCTGTATGACTTAACCGAAAAATTTAAGCTGCCGCAATTAAATAACGATTATGTTGATGTTTTGCGCCTGGCCCGCGTTTACTACCCGCGCCAACACAACCGTTTGCTTGACTGCATTCAACGAGCCGGTATTGCTGAATGCGAGCAGCACCACGGCCTGGCTGATTCAATTGATACCAAAAAAGTGTACGATGATTTTCAGGCCAATTTTACGGCTGAACAACTCGAAAAAGCTCAAGGCAAGCTGAAGAACGTCGATTTGTTAGCTGCTGAACTCGAGCCGTGGGAACTAGGTTTTCGCAATCCGGTTAATAATAAAAAAATTGTCTTTTCAACTGGGATTATGATGGATGATGCTGAAGCTGCCATGATGGTTAACAACATGAACGGTGAAGCCCAAAGCGAAGTTAACCCAGAAACAGATTATTTGGTACTTGCCGATGAGAACTTTTTTAAGCAAAATAATGCTGAATGGCAACGCGCCCAAAAGTTTAATCAGGCTGGCAGCAAAATTAAACGGCTTTCGGAAAGTTATTTCTTAAATATGCTCGATGAATGGGCACGAAGCTAAAATTTCATTTCAATCGGTGCAGCAAGGGCTAGTCTTGATAGTGAAGACTAGCCCTTTTATTTGCTTGAAAATTTACTTTTTTCTTAAGCTAATTGCAAACAAGAGTTCGATTAGCTATACTTAATTATTATTAAGTAAGGAGTAGAGATTTATGGCACGCAGGCGAAGAAGACGGAGCAGAAAGGCGCTCAATAGTGACCTATGGACAATCGTTATTATTGCGCTCTTTTTGCTGTGGTTTATTTCGACAAAGGGAGGGGCTGATCCCAGCGGCCATCAAACGATTGATCAGATAGTTCGCAATGAACCGGCAAAGGAAAATAAAATCGAGCAAGCACAGCCCGCCGCTAAGGTATATGGCGGCCTGTCTCAAAAAGATTATGACAAACTTGCTGAACTGAATTTTAAAAGCGGGTCGGCCGCTTATGTCACGGTTAATAATAATCGCTCTACTTTAATAAAAAATGCGTGGCGCGTTAACCGGATAATCTATGCCGACTTAGACCAGTTGAATCGAACTTCTCATTCAAATACAGCATTTTTACAAAAACGCAATGTTGCAAGTGATGAATTGCGGGTTCAGCAATTTGTGCAGCCGACTGGCTGGCATTATAACCGGCGTAATGGTGAACAAATCTATAATCGTGGCCACCTGATCGCATATTCGGTTTCGGCGGGAATAGATCAAGCTGGTAATTATAGTTCACGCAACACATCAGGCGATCAAAATAATCCCAAAAACTTGTTCACTCAGACCGCCTTTTCTAACCAGAAAGTACAAACTATTTTTGAAGGACAGGTGCGCCGCGCCCTGCGGCAAAATAAACGGGTAATCTATCAGGCAACCCCGATTTTTCGTGATAATGAATTAATGGCACGGGGGATCAACCTTCAAGCCGTCTCAACCGATGGCAGTCTCGAGTTCAATGTCTATTTATTCAATGTGCAGCCGGGTTTTACGTTTGATTATTCTACCGGGCGCGCGAAGGTTGATCACGAACTGCAAGTGAAAGAAATTAATTAGAAACTGCCTTCATTAAAAAGTCAAATGTGAAATAACCGAACAATTTTTCAGTTTATGATTTTCACACTTTAGAATTAGGTAAAGGCAGATGAGAATAATAAGGCAAAGGGGAGACTGCTAAATAATGAAACGACCCTTCCCCGCATATAATTCTTTAATAACAAAAATATATTTCGCAAAAAGGCTGTTGCAATCGTAACCGCCTTTTTGTGTGTCTTTTTAATTTGCTTGGAAGCGGTCGGCAAATGCTTCTAGCTCGGCTTGCAGACCTCAGTATAGGTCATTTGTTCCCATTTCTTGCAAGACCAGCAGGCAATGTTCAACCTCTTTTTTATTTTTTGACAAATTGCTAGGCGCCCCTTTACTAGAAGCAACTTATCATAACGAAAGTTTCTTTGCGTGAGGGCTACTGCTTCGATGAGAATTTTGCTTGCTTCTTCAAATTTCAGACGATCCATCAGAATGGCCGCCTTGTTGACAACAAAATTTTCTTTTAACGATTCAAGAAATGGGTACTTATTATCGATGGTTTCAATGGCTTTGTCGGAAATGCCAATCATGGCCTCATTGTCAAAAATAAAAAAGATCATGCTCAGTAAATAGAGATCAAGCACATTCAAAGTATTAACTTTTGACACCTGCGCTTGCCATAGAGGCAGAATAATGTCCCGCGCGGCCCCGTCTCTTTTACTGAAAATGCCCGCAAAATCAAACTGATTTTTTTCAGCTCATGGTCTTTAGGAAAGGCGGCACATCGCTTCAGCAATAAATTAATTTTGTCATTTTCGGAATTATAGGCGATTTTAAAAAAAGTCGAAAATGATCTGTTCTTTGGCACAGAAATGATAGTCATTTCTAATGTAGTCATATTTAACTTGGGTTATGCCTAGTCGTCTAATTAATCTAGAAGCATTTTCATACGGAGGCTCTTCAGAAGAATTTTCGATTTTAGAGAGTGTCGTGCGGCTGAATAAGTTAAGTGCAGCTCATTTTGAGTAATTCCAGGTGATTTCCTGATTTTTTGAATAGTTTCACCAAAAGTTGTTTTAGTCATTAATTGCTGTACAGTCTTTCATTAAATTTATTGTGAAATATAGCAACGTTTACTATATTTAAATATAATAAGTGGTATCATTGGGGATTATTGAAAGACATATTAATATTGCATGATATAATAAAAGTGAATATATCTCTTGATAAATTAATGCTAATAGAAAGTATAGTGAAAAAGATGATTGTTATCTCTATATTTCTGCTGGGTTGCTTATGAGCGCTCTCCCTTGATTAATAAAAGTTATATTGTCTTGTGTAATAGCCTGTACTTTCTAAAATTAATCATCTCGCTAAATAACTAATTATATTTGTGAATATGTTAAGGCTTAAATGATAAATAAATAATATTATATATTATAATAAGCACAACTTGAAAGCGATTTTCAAGCTGTACTTTTTTGGAAAAACTAGATCACCAAGAGGCGGGAATACACAAGTAATTGTTCGGAAAAAGGAACTAACGACGAATAAGGCTACAGTGATCAGTCTTCTCTGAGCAGGATGCTATCTTTTGTAAGTAGCAAAAGCAGAACAATTAAGATAAAAATTTGTCAATAATTAGTAGTTTTCGACTTAAAAGGCGAATAATTAATCTTAATAAATGATTAAATAAGGCAAAACACGAATTTTTATTAAGATAATTTTGTTGTACTCTGACATTTTTTATCTTAAAATTAGAGAGGTAAAAAAAGTAGATACAAGATATAGTGGTGTGAACTTATGGATAACAACAAATTCGTTGAAGTGAAAAATCTCAGAAAGGTATATGATAACGGTCACGAAGCGATCAAAAATGTCAGTTTCGCTGTTAAAAAAGGTGACCTTGTTTGTCTTTTAGGCCCGTCGGGTTGTGGTAAAACCACTATTTTAAATATTTTGGCAGGATTGCTAAATCCAACTTCAGGTGAAATCCTTTTTGATGGGAAGTCAGTTGTCGATGTTGAACCAAAAGATCGACACATTGGCTACGTTTTTCAAAACTATGCATTATATCCTCATATGACTGTCTTGCAAAACGTGATGTTTCCATTAGTAGTTGGTAAAAACAAAAAGCCCAAAGCCGATGCGGAAAGGATTGCGCAAAAATACATGGAGTTGACGCAAATTACCGAATTAGCTGATCAAAAGCCGGAGAACTTGTCTGGTGGTCAGCAGCAGCGAGTAGCGATTGCACGGGCGCTTGTTCAGGAGCCGAAGATTTTGCTGATGGACGAACCCCTAAGCAACCTAGATGCGCGGTTGCGGTTGAAAATCCGGGAGGAAATTCGCGCCTTAGTCAAGTCTGTGGGCATTACGACCTTATTTGTTACCCATGACCAAGAAGAAGCTCTGTCGATCGGGGACAAAATCATTTTATTTAATGATGGCGTTATTCAACAAGACGATTTAGGACAAAACTTCTATCTGGAGCCGAATAATTACTTTGTGGCCAACTTTGTGGGTAATCCAGTTATTGATAACTTTAAAGTAACTAAAATTGAAAACAAACTAAAAGCTAACGACTTTACCATTGACATAGCGGACTTAGACCAATCCAGATTTAAACGGACGCTAGCCGATGGTGATTATCTTTTATCGGTTCGTCCGGAAAACATCTTCCCAGCACTTGACGGCTTGCTACAGGCCACAGTTGATGATGTTGAATTAATCGGACGTGAGCGCGTGTTAAAGTTCACTAATGATGAAACGCAGGCACGCTCATTAGTCAACCTTGAAATGCCAATTAAGCATGGCGATCAAGTCAAACTCAAAATGAGACTGGACCGAGTATTTCTGTTTACACCTGATGGAGAGCGGGTTTACTAATGAAAACTAATCAGAAAAAAGCGTGGCTTTTTTTAGCGCCAACAATCATCTTTGTGACCCTATTCAGTATTTATCCAATTTTGCGTGCTTTTGGAATGAGCTTCCAAAGTGGCTCATTAATTGATCTTACTTGGACGGGTTTTAATAATTACAAGTACATTTTCAGCGACCCCGATTTCTGGCTGGCACTAAAGAACACGCTGCTATATGCGGTGATTTCAGTTCCCGTTGGCTTGGCAATTTCAATCATGTTGGCCTGGATCATTTTTGACAAGGTGAAACATCAATCTCTGTTTGAAACGACCTTTTTCATGCCCTATGTTACGTCGACAATTGCGATCGGCATTGTTTTTCGTTATATCTTTAACGGCGATTACGGCATGTTGAACTTTTTGCTCAGGAACCTGCATATGCCAGCACCAGACTGGATTGATGATCCGGCGATGTCACTGACCACAATTATTATTTTCGGTATTTGGTCCTCATTGGCCTTCAATATTGTGATCTTGATGGGCGCTTTGAGAAACATCGACCCTAACTACTACACCATTGCCGATATGTATGGCGCCAGTGGTAAAGATAAGTTTTGGCGCATTACGATGCCACAACTGGTGCCGACGATTGCCTTTTTATTGACAATGAATATTATTGGCGCATTTAAAATTTATACTTCCGTTTATGCCTTGTTTAACGGACAAGCTGGTGTTGGTAACTCGGGAACAACAGCGGTCTTTTACATCTACAACAAATTCCAGACGGTCGGTACGCCGGGCGTGGCAATGGCAGCGACGGTGGTCTTATTCTTAATTATTTTGTTTGCGACCTTCTTACAACGAAAAATGATGAAGAAGATAGGAGAAAATTAAATGAAACGATTTCGGATAGGGACGATCTTTAGTTATCTAATCTTATTCATCTTTGCTTTTATCACCGTTTTTCCATTCATTTATATGATTTTAGGTGGTTTGATGAATTTCCAAGAAACAACCTCAATTCCACCGACTTTAATTCCGCACCACTTTGAATGGGGCAATTACGCTAAAGTTTTTGCGAAGGCGCCGTTTGCTAGGTATTTCTTCAATACGGTTTTAACGGCTTCAATTACCACGGTGGTGAGTTTGTTTAATTCCCTGTTGGGCGCGTTTGCGATGGTTAACTTGCGCTTCAAGGGCAAGGGCATTATTCAAATTGTCATGCTGTCTTTATTGATGGTGCCGGGCGAAGCAATTATTTTTACCAACTATAATACAATTGCCCATATGGGTCTGCTCAACACTTATGTTGGTCTGGTCTTGCCGTTTTTAACCTCAATCTTTTATATGTACTATTTACAAAGCTACTTTGGCTCCATTTCGGAAACCATATATAAAGCAGCTATGATTGATGGTGCAAGTGACTGGGACTATATCTGGAAGATTTTGGTGCCAATGTCAAAAAGCGGTCTGTTTACTGTGGGCCTGTTAAGCTTTATTTCGGGTTGGAACTCATTCCTGTGGCCACTACTTGTGACCAATGAAGATACGATGAGGCTATTAAACAATGGACTAACCGCTTTTGCATCGGATGCAGGAAGCGAAACCCAGTTACAGCTGGCAGCAGCCACTTTGACGGTTGTTCCAATTTTGATTTTATATTTCATCTTTAGAAAGCAAATTATTAAGGGAGTGGTGCGCAATGACCTCAAAGGCTAAACAAACAACCATTACTTTTTACAACGGTTTAACCACCATTGGGGGACCAATGATTGAGGTGGCTTACAATCGGTCTCATGTCTTATTTGATCTAGGAGAAGTCTATCGTCCGGAGCTCAAACTGCCTGATGAAAAATACGAAACGCTGATTGAAAATCAATTGATCGGCAATGTTCCTAATTTTTATGATCCCAAAATCACTGGTAAGGCAATTGACCATGAACGTTGGGAGCATGCAGCGGCATATATGTCGCACTTGCACCTTGACCATAGCAAGGCAATGAACTTTTTGGCACCGGAAATACCGCTTTACGCCGGTCCAATTACGGCGCAGATGATGCCTGCGCTCAATGAGCACGGCGACTTTCTGTTGCCGGCAGCGGATCATGATCCTAGTTACGTTCGGCCAATTGTCGCTGCTAAGTATCGTCAGCCTATTCAGGTTGGCGAGATTACGCTTGAAATTTGGCCAAGTGATCATGATGCCTATGGCGCTACTGGCCTCATCGTTACCACGCCCGACAAGAAGATTGCCTATACCGGCGATATTAGATTGCATGGCTATCATCCAGACTGGGTGCATGAATTTTTGACCGCGGTGAAAAAGTGCGATGCGCTAATCATTGAGGGCACCGGGGTTTCTTGGCCTGAAGAAAAACATGATGAGGTCAGTGAAGAATTTACCGGTCCTAAAAATGAGCGTGAATTAACCGCGGAAATTGTGCAGCTGCAAAAGGACTATCCGGACAAGCAGATTACCTTCAACACTTATCCCACCAATGTTGAACGCTTGCTGCGCATTATTGCAGATTCACCGCGGCAGGTTGTTTTACATGCACAGCGGGCGCATCTGCTCAAGGAGAGTCTGAAAGAGGACTATCCGTATTACTACTTGCCAGGGGAGCAAAGATTTGCTGATCTGAAATCGGAACTAGCAGTTTCTTATCAAGAATTGCTAAATGATGATCACAAATACCTCTGGCAAGCAGTTGGAGACTATGCTAGCTTGCAAAAAGGCGGGATCTATATTCACTCTAACGCTGAACCGTTAGGTGATTTTGATCCGGCATATAAGCCTTTCTTGCAAGATTTAGCCCATAATGAAATTGAGTTCAAAGACTTGCGTTGTTCCGGTCATGCAGACGAAATGGAACTCAAAGAAATTATTAAAGAGGTTCAACCAGCAAAATTGATTCCGGTGCACACATTGCATCCGGAGCTGGAAGAGAACCCATTCGGAGAACGGATTTTACCGAAGCGTAATGAAACAATCACGCTTTAGTTAATCAAAAAAATTGTCGTTTAGTTTTTATTTTTGGGAGGTTTACCAAATGAAGTTAAGTAAGAAACTGGCTACAGCTTTTGCTGTTTGCTTGGCACTTGCGGGCACTGCTGCTTGTTCTAATGGTGAAAAGAGTTCATCTTCATCATCTAGTAGTTCAGCTAAGATTACTAAGGTGAAAAAGAACACCAATATTGTTTTCTGGCACGGCATGACCGGTGTGCAGCAAGATACCTTGAAGGAATTGACCAAGGAATTCGAAAAGGATAATCCAAAGATCAAGGTTAAGCTTGAAAATCAAGGTCAATATAGTGACCTGCAGGCAAAGATTAATTCAACTTTGCAATCACCAAACAATTTACCAACGATCACGCAGGCATATCCTGATTGGCTTCATACTGCAGCCAAGAACAAGATGCTTGTTGACATGACGCCTTATATCAACAGCAAAGAAGTTGGTTGGGGCAGCAGCGAAGCTTCTGACATCAAGACTGCGCTTTTAGATGGTGCCAAAATTGAGGGTACGCAATACGGTATTCCATTTAATAAGTCCATTGAAACTTTGACTTACAATGCTGACTTATTTAAGAAATACGGCATCAAGAAGGCTCCAACCACTATGGAAGAGCTGAAAAAGGATGCGCAAACAATTTATGAGAAGAGTAACCATAAGGTCGTTGGTGCTGGTTTTGACTCATTATCAAATTACTACACTTTGGGTATGAAGAACGAAGGCGTGAACTTCTCAAGCAAGATCGACTTTGCTGGTTCAACTTCAAAGAAAGTAATCAACTACTATGCTGACGGGATTAAGGCTGGTTACTTCAGAGTAGCTGGTTCAGAACACTACCTATCAGGACCATTTGCTAACCAAAAAGTAGCAATGTTTATCGGTACTTCAGCTGGTGAAGGCTTTGTTAAACAAGGCGTTGGCGACAAGTTCACTTACGATGTTGCTCCTCGTCCTGGCAAGTACACCATGTCTCAAGGTACTGACATTTACATGTTTAGCCACGCTTCTGCTGAACAAAAATCTGCTGCCTTTATGTACATCAAGTTCTTAGTTTCAAAGGCTAGTCAACTTAAATGGGCTAATGCAACTGGTTATATTCCAGTTAACAATGCGGCCGCTGATTCAGCTGAATACAAGGACAATAAGAAGATTAAACTGCCTGCTAAATTAGAAGATGCAATGACGAATCTTTACAGTGTTCCTGTTGTCAAGAATGCGGGTGCTGCATACGGTCAACTTAATCCAATTATGCAAAACATTTTAGCTGCTGCACAAAAGAAGCAAAACGTAAACAATGCAATTAATTCCGGCAAGTCAAAATTTGATGCTGCTTGGAAGCAATAAAAACTAAATAGCAAGATTTAAAAAGACTTGTCTTTCAAAGACAAGTCTTTTTTGCTGCAAGCAAAAATTGGGCAAGAATGCCTAAACATTTAAAGTGGCAAGAGGGTTTGCTTTTAAATAGAACAAAAGTCAGCAAAATTTCTTTTAAACGGTCTAAAACCGAACTTTTTTTCATAAAATGAGAAAATAAACAAAATAAAGCCGAATTAATTGGTTGATTTTTGTTGTCAACTACCTTTTCATGCTATACAATAAATAAGAATTAAATGATCAGCTATTTAATGTTGGTTAAAACAAATATTTCGGAGGAAAAACGATAAAATGAAATTTGGTAAGAAGCTAGCCGCAATTGCAGTGGCTAGTTTGGCTTTAGTGGGTACTGCTGCTTGCTCAAACAATAAATCATCTTCAACATCTAGCTCAGATAAGATTCCTAAAATAACTAAAAAAACGACCGTTGTTTTTTGGCATGGGATGCAGGGCTCACAGGAAGATTCATTAAAGAGCTTGGCAAAAGACTTTGAGGCAAAGAACTCAAACATCAAAATCAAGCTAGAACAACAAGGAACCTATGACGACTTACAGGCAAAATTGACCTCAACGATGCAGTCGCCGAAGAATCTGCCGACAATCACACAGGCATATCCGGGTTGGCTTGAGAGCGCAGCTAAAAATAAGATGCTAGTCGATTTAAAGCCTTATATCAACAACAAGAGTGTTGGTTGGGGCAGCGAAGCAGCTTCCGGCATTAAAGCGGATATGCTCAGTGGTGCAAAAATCAATGGCACCCAATACGGGATTCCGTTTAACAAGTCGGTTGAAGTTTTGATCTATAACCCTGCGATGCTAAAAAAGTACGGTATTACCAAAGTTCCAACCACAATGGCTGAACTAAAAGCAGCTGCGCAAACAATCTATGAGCAAAGCAACCATAAGGTGGTTGGTGCCGGCTTTGATGACCTCAACAATTACTACGTGTTGGGCATGAAGAATGCGGGCCAAGATTTCTCCAGCAAGATTGATTTCACCGGCAAAGACTCTAAACAGGTCCTTAATTATTATGCTGACGGTGAAAAAGACGGCTGCTTCAGAATGTCTGGTTCAGACAAGTACTTGTACATTCCGTTCACTAATGAAAAACTGGCAATGTTTGTCACTTCATCATCAACTGAAACTTGGATCAAGCAGGCGGCCAAAAAGGGCTTTACTTATGAAGTTACTGCACGGCCAAGCAAATACACCATGCAGCAAGGTACAGACCTTTACATGTTTAGCCGTGCCAGCGCAATGCAGAAAGCGGCTGCGTTTAAATTTATCAAATACCTGACTTCAAAAGAAAGTCAGATTAAATGGGCTAAACAAACTGGTTACATTCCGGTTAATGAGGGAGCAACGCAGTCAACTGAATATAAAGCAATCAAGCAATTTAAGCTGCCGGCTAAATTAGAAGATATTCTTTCAACTAATTCTTTATATAGTGTTCCAGTGATTAAAGACTCAAACGCCACCTTTGTTCAATTGAAGCCAATTATGCAGTCAATCCTGTCTGCTGCACAAAGAAACAGAAATGTTAATAAGGCGATCAATACCGGTAAGGTTAAGTTTGATGCAGCTTGGAAGCAATAATCATTAATGATATTTAATAAAATGAATCTTAAAAGCGACTTGCTTTTGGGATTCATTTTACTTTGCACTTTTTTTATTTATCGTCGTGCACATGAATGGTAAGATAATAGGAGCGTAAAGTTTTGACTGGATTAGGTGACAAGTAGTCATCAACTTAGGGGTGAAGAAAAATGATTAGAGAACAAAAATTTCCGGTTTCAACGAAATACAAATGGTATGATATCAGCGACCTAAGTGAAGAAGATAGTAATAAATTACAGGATGAATTTAATTTTACGCCCGGCATGATCTCCTATATTTCTGACCGTCACGAGCGTCCGCACTATGATTATGATACGCATACGCATATTCACCTGCTAGTTTACGATGTTCCCATCTGGCCAGCCAAAACGATCAAGCACTTTACAGCGCATCCGGTAACTTTTTTGGTGTCAGGTGAAAATATTTTTACGTTTCACACCAAATCGACGAGTTATGTCTTTGATGAGTTCAATGACATAGCCATGAGAAAAGAATTGTCGCTGGCAAAAGACGTGACGGAACTGCTGATGAACTTTTTATTGTTTTTATCCCAATACTTCCAGCGCGCAGTGACCCAATTAGACGTTCAGCGCAATACCCTGGATCAAAAGCTGTCTGATGAGATTGATAATAAAGATTTGGTTGAGCTCTCTAACATTGAAAAAAGTCTGGTCTATTTGTCAAGTTCAATTCAAACTAATTTAATGATGCTGCACAGTTTGAAACTGTCTGAGCTTGATTTTACCAAGCCTGCCCGTGAGCGATTGGACGACGTGTTAATCGAGTCCAACCAGTCGGCTGAGATGGTGAAAATCTCGCAGCAAGTAACGCAAACATTGTCTGCAACATCAAATAATATGATGAACAATAACCTGAATGATACGATGAAATTCTTAACGGTCTGGTCACTGGTGTTAACGATTCCTACCATTTTAACCGGATTTTACGGGATGAATGTCAGCTTGCCCGTTGGGCACAACTCGTCTGATTGGATTGCCATCATGTTGATCACGATCGCCTTGATGGTTTGGTTGATTATTTTAATGAAGCGACATCATTTCTTCTAAAATTGAGGCAAGTACATGAAAAACAAAGTTATCTTTGGTTCGTTAGCGGCAACTTTTGTGGCATTTATGCTGTACACTGTGAGCTTAAGGCACGTTGCAAATACTAGCGTGCAAATTGTTAACCAAAAAGAAACGGTCAAAAAAAAGAAAAGCAAAACTGGTCATGAGCCGAATGTGGAGGCAGTTGAGTTCCCCACTCATGTTAAAGTTGCCCCCGGAAGTAACAGCGACTGGACGAAGCAAATCAAAAAGGTCATGGGCAAAGATCAAAGTTATCAGGTAAGCGTTCAGGACTTAAACTCAGGCCGTTTTGCGCGAGTGGCTAATTCCACTAAAGCACATGGGGTCAGCTCAACTAGTCACCTGTTTTTGCTTGCAACTATTTATTATCAAGAAGAACATGGCAAGTTGAGTCAGCGTGAGGCGATTAAAATCAAAAAGGCTGACCGCGTTAAGGGCGAAAATATCCTGCAACCGGGAATTGCTTACGCAGTTTCATTCTTAAAGCAGTCCTTGCTGCGCGGTAGTAAAACAGCCGGCAATGCTTTGCTAAGAAAGGTTAAACCTAGGCAGATCAATGCAGTCGTTAAGAAAATGGGCGCCACCAAGACCAAGTTTAACAAGAAATACATGTCCCATCCCCGGGCGGTAACCACTGCGGCGGATTTGACTAAAATTATGGCCGACCTGTATCAAAATAAAACATTGAACCGGCAATATGCAAATTCGGTCTTAAGTTCTTTACACTTGAATGGCGAAAAACCGCAGGTGGTCAAAAACATCACAGGTACGACAATTTACGCCATTGGTGACAAGCGCACCAATGTTGCACTTGTGCAAGGCCACGGTCATGCATACTGTATCAGTGTTTGGAGTAACTCGGATCAACAATTTGCCAAACTAGGCAAGATATTTAATGACTTTTTTAAATAAAAAATAAGGCTCACTAGGGCTTTTTTAAGTGCGTAAAAATACAAGCACACAAAAAATTAATAATTTACAGCATGTAGATTGTATTCTTCAATGCGTAGTGTTATATTGTTCACTATGCTAACAAAGGAGGCGTGAAATTGGTTAAAAAAAGGAGCCTTGATCTTGATAAGGTAATTGCGAAGGCGACGGAGCTGATTGGTCGGAAAGGACTTTCCGCGACTACTCTGCCGAACTTAGCTAAGGAGCTAGGCGTTCGTTCGCAGTCACTCTATCATTATGTTTCGGGTCGAAAGCAGTTGTTATCGCTTGTTGGTGCAAGCAGAATAAAAATCTTAGGAAAAAAATTGGTTGAAAATCTGATCGGTCTTTCGGGCGAAAAAGCACTACTGAAGTTTGCGGATATCGTTCGTAACTTTATTTTGAATGATCCTGCTTTATTCAGCATTCTTTACCATTTGAATGAGTATCATCCGGAAGATGCTATCACTAAAGAGATTATGAACGTCATCGCCTTGGCAGATAAGCTAAATTTAAGCAGCGATAGTACAGTCTCGCTCCATTCTTTAATTGGTGCGGTTCTTGGTTACGTCTTTTTAGATGTTTCGGCGTCATTTGAAGATGAGAGCAGCAGTGATGCGGATCAGGGCTACCACGATATGATTATTAAATTAGTTCAACCCAAAGAGAGTTAATTAGTTTTTGAAAGGAAGAGCAGAGTGCAAAAATTATTGAAAAATCGGATTTTTTCATTTATTGCATGGATTTTAATTTTAATTATTTCTGTTGTGACTTTGCCAGACGTCACGGGATTAACGCGTGAACACTCAAACATTTCCTTACCCGCTGATGTCCAAAGTGAAGTTGCAAAATCCATTCAAAATGATTGGGGTCCGAAACAAAAGGATACCTATCAGGTAGCGATTGTTTTTAACAAAAAGAATGGCAAACTAACTGCAGATGACAAAAATGCAATTAATGAAACAATCACACACCTCAAAGATAATAAGAGCAAGTATGGCATTAAAATGATTCTTGCTCCGGAAGACAATATCGCGACCAAAAAGCAATTGGAGTCCAAAAACAAAACAACTTGGATTTTACAAGCTAATGTTGCTAAAAAGCACGCGCCAATCAACGATGTTGAGCAGGAATTGACCAAGGCCGCTAAAACTGCCGGGATCAGAACTTACGTCACTGGTGCCGATGTTTTACAAAATTCTTTCTCAAATTCGATTCAAGAAGGAATTAAGAAAACAGAAGCAATTACTGTTGTCTTCATTTTTATCGTTTTAATAATTGTCTTCAGATCACCAATAGTGCCGCTGATTTCATTGTTAACGGTGGGCGTCTCATTTATTACCTCATTTTCAATTGTGACCAATCTGGTCAAGTTTCAAAATTTCCCGTTTTCAAACTTTACTCAGGTGTTCATGGTAATTGTCCTGTTTGGAATCGGGACAGACTACAACATTCTCCTGTATGATAAATTCAAGGAAGATCTAGGTAAGGGAATGGATCGCTATGAAGCGATGAAAGATTCGCTCAAAGTTGCCGGCAAAACGATCCTGTATTCAGGTTCCTCGATTTTAATCGGTTTTTCGGCACTGAGCTTGGCAAACTTTTCAATTTACCAGTCGGCCGTTGGTGTTGCAGTCGGCGTTGCCGTTTTGCTATTAGTATTATTGACTTTAAATCCTTTCTTCATGGCTGTGCTTGGCGAAAAAATGTTTTGGCCAGTTAAGAAGTTTGCAGGAGAGCAAGAAGATAAATTATGGCACGGTATTTCCAAGGCAACGCTTGCTCATCCAATTATCTATTTGCTGGTGCTAGCGGTAGTTGTGACGCCATTTGCTTTATTGTACTCAGGTCATTTGAATTATGACGATACTGATGAAATTGACAATGCCACCCTGGCAAAAGCTGGTATGCGCGTAGTGCAAGAGAACTTTTCAAAAGGGATGGCAGAACCGTCAACTTTATACATTAAGAGCGACCACCGGCTTGATAATGAGGCCGATTTAAGATTGCTCGACCAGTTAACTAGACAGTTAAAGGCTTCCGGCGATATTTCACTGGTAACCTCTGTCACTCAGCCTTATGGCAAACCAATTGCGCAGCTATATGTGAAAAACCAATTAAATACGGTTAACCAAGGGGTTGATCAAGCGCGCGCCGGCTTAGGAAAACTAAGCAAAGCAAGTAAAAAGCTGTCAAGTGGTGCCAGTCAATTAGCTAGCGGCACTAGCCAGCTGCAAAACGGCACAGGTCAACTCCAAAGTGGGGCAAATCAGCTCCATGATGGAACCGGTCAATTGCAAAATGGTGTTGGCCAGTTGCAAAGCGGCTCTGGACGTTTGCAAAGCGGTACGGGGCAGATGACTAACGGCTTAAACCAGTTGAATACGCAATTAGCAGCTGGTTCAAAGGAAATTGCTTCGGCTCAGTCAAACACTAAGGCAGCACTAGAAAAAAGCTATCAGGCAAATCTTGCTCAAAGCATCAATCGTGTTCCTGGATTGACCCAACAGCAAAAGATGGCAGCAATGCAAGCAGCAGGGGCAGCTTTAGAAAAATCATGGGCCCAGGTTGCTGGTTCCATGCCGAATGTTGCTGGCCAGATGGGGCAATTGCAAAGTGGTGTTGGCAAGCTCGCTTCAGCCTCTGGTCAACTAAATACCGGTGCTACTACCCTAAATGGCGGACTTGGTCAGCTGAATTCAAATGTCGGCAAGCTCAACTCGAGCGTTGGTCAATTTAGTTCGAGTATAGGTCAGCTCAATTCAAGCGTTGGGCAGTTAAATACAGGTGCAAGTCAGCTAGCTGATGGCAGCCCTAAAATAACCGCTGGCGTCGATGAAATTAACAGCGGCCTAGGTCAAGGCGCCGCTTACTTAACTGGCCTTGCAGGTTCGTCCGCTGCGGATACTTTCTACATTCCAAAAGAATTTATCAAAAATGAAACCTTCCAAACCTCAGTTAAAAATTACCTCAGTCCAGACAAGAAATCAGCAATGATCATGATTGTCTTTAATTCTAATCCAAGTGACACTGAGGCCACTGAAAAAGCGCAAGAGCTTAGTTTGATGGCGAAAAAATCATTGCAGGGTACGCGTCTTGATAAAGCAACCATTGCCATGGGCGGAGAAAGCTCAAACATTGCTGACATTAAGGACATCGCTAATAAGGACTTTATTAGAACTGCGGCAATTATGCTGATTGGTATTGGGATCGCGCTGATCTTTGTCACGCGTTCACTTCTGCAGCCTGTCTACATTCTGGGCACGCTCTTAATTGCCTACTTTTGTTCGCTATCAATTACCGAATGGGTTGTCAAAGCAACAATGGGTAAAAACATGTTAACTTGGAATACCCCATTCTTTGGCTTTATTTTACTGATTGCCTTAGGCGTTGATTACAGCATTTTCTTAATGACGCGGTATCGCGAAATTGAGGGGTCAAAGCCGAGCGAAAGAATGCTAAAGGCATGTGGCATCATTGGTACAGTAGTTGTTTCTGCGGCCATTATTCTTGGGGGCACATTCGCGGCCTTAATTCCCTCCGGAATCCCAACTTTAATTGAAGTTGCTTTAACGGTGATTATTGGACTGATTATTTTAGTCTTTATCATGCCGATTACTCTTTCAGCAGCCGTTAAATTAACGTATGAGGGCGTTCACTGGAAAAAGAATAAACGCGTTAAAAGTTAAACAATCAAAAGCAAAAGATTGAAACTCTAGTTAGAGCTTTCAATCTTTTTTGTTTGTTAGTCTTAAAAAAATAAGAATGCCTTTGCAAATCCCAAAAAGCTGAAATATAATTGAAAGAAAAATAAGTAAATTTTAATTTGACGGAGGAAAGAGTCATGTCAATAAAAAGCACGAATAGGTAAAGCTAAATAGCAACGATTTAATTTTTTATCATGCGCTAATAGTGGAGCCTACAAAATCTAAACAAGATTAGAACTAGCTTGTAGGAGGTATTCCAATGAAGACTGAAACTTATGCCAAATAAATCAGTTAGTCTATTACCGAGGTAAAAAATTGGAACTAATTAAAATAAATCAGTTAAAAGTAAGAGTTGCAGAAGTACAATTATTTCAAATTGAAAGTTTAGGCATTAATTCAAGGCAAAAAGTTGGTTTAATTGGGGATAATGGCGTTGGCAAAACGACCCTGATGAAACTTATCGCTGGTGAGGCCAACTTTTCTGAGCTCGTGAAAATTACGGGTTCAGTAGCACGTGCTGGTAATTGTTCATACGTTCCGCAATTGCTTGATGCGGCTAATCAAAGCGGCGGTCAGCGCGAGAAACTGACAATTAGTGAGGCGACTGCCAAGCTACGCAACGCAGCAAATGCACTCCTGCTATTAGATGAGCCGACTTCCAACTTGGATTTTCAACAGCTAAAATGGTTAATTAACTTAATTAAGGGTTTGAAAAGCGCTTGTTTAATCATCAGTCATGACCAAGCATTTCTCAATCAAGTGTGCGACACAATTTGGTGCATTAAAAAGGGCCAAGTAATTACCTTCAAAGGAACTTACGCTGAGTTTGAAGAGAATCAGCAAAAACAGCGAGCCCGTGCTGAAACAAAGTATGCTGAACAAGCAAGGCATCTTCAGCATTTAAAAACTAGTTTTAACCAACATCTTAATAAAGCTAAATCTTTTAACCGGAAGAAAGGTGAAATTTCAAGCTCTGACTGGCGGTCAAAGTCAATGGGCAAAGTCAATACCGCTAACAATGTTATCCGCTCTAGCAAAATTCTCAGCAACCGCATCGAAAAAGAAGAAAAAGCGATGATAAAGCCGGAGGTGCAAAAACAAATCACCTTAAAAAATGGCCTTGCCAAAATGACGGATTTAGCTATTTCACCTAAAAGCAAAGCGCTTCGACTTGAGCCGCAGCAAATAGTTGCTTATCAGCAGCAGCTGTTTGCGTTTGACCAGGAAGTTGAACTGAAATATCAAACTAAAGCGGTCTTAACAGGAAAAAATGGTGCAGGCAAGTCAGTTTTTTTAAGCCAAATCAAAAACCGGCAGCTAAGCGGTTTTTATCATCCCAAGCTGCAAATAGGGTATTTTAGCCAAAATATTATTAAATTACAGTCAAATGAAACATTGTTGCAATCGATCATGAGAACCAGCATTTTTAATGATGAAGCGGTGATGCAAATTTTGGCGGACCTGCACTTATGGCCAAAACGTTACCAACAAATCAACAGTTTAAGTGGTGGTCAACTAGTTTGCTTTAACTTGGCGAAAATTATCACGGGCAAGTATAACCTGTTGCTGCTAGATGAGCCAACTAACTTTCTGGATATTGCCGCAATTAACGCTTTAGCCGAGTTTATTAATGCTTATCCATATGCTGTGATTGCCGTTTCGCATGACCAGGCCTTTGTCGATCACCTAAAAGCACAGAGATGGACGATTGCTCAGCAGCAGTTACTGACTAAGCCAGGGCAAGCTAAACAGCCGCCAGCTGAAAAGCGCAATGAACTTGAACTGCTCAAATTTCAGCGTGATAAATTAATGCTTGATCCGGCTGCAGCGCTGACGGAAATTAAGCAACTAAGTGCGAGAATCCAAAAATTAGAAGACAAAGTTTAAGAATAACTAGCAATTATCTTGAAAAGTGCGATAAAGAAATTTTCTTTATCGCACTTTTTGTTTTATGATTAACGTACTGAATAATTAGATTGAGCAAAGGATGTTTCTTATGACTACTTGTCCAAATTGTGGTCGGCCAGTTAATGATGCCGATAAAGTTTGTCCCGAATGTCACTTTAATTTGCAAAAGTACCGCGACGCCTTTTTAACGGAGCAGCCGCATGAAAATAGCGGTGAAACAAAGGATGAAAGGACGGCCAAAATTGCCAGCCGTGAAGATTATTGCCAAGAGTTTTATCCGAAAAAACAAAATTTGGTGATTCAAAAAATGTTGCAGTGGATTCATGTTAATAGCATGATCGTCTTTTTATTAGGCATTGCGCTGCTCATTATTATGAGCTTTTCGCGCAGTATTGGCTGGATCTGCTTTTTTGCCTTAATCGTTTGGCTTTATGCTGTTTGTGTTCGCACGGCTAAGATCGATCGTTATACGGTCGACGAACGTCTAACTGAAAAGGTTAATCAGGTTGGCTCTGACTTGTTTAACAACGTTGCTGACTCCAAGCAGAAAGTTAAGGCTAAGAAAAGGTCAACAGACAGAAAACAGGGCGGTGATGAGCTTGCTGCAACACCGGTTAAAAAGCACTTTAACTATCCGCAATTGTTGGTAATTTTATTAGCGGTTATCAACTTGATCGTTTTATTTACCGGCTCGGGCGCATCGGTTTCAGACTTTACTTACAGCGGAAAGATGTCTATTACCCGGGTGGCCTTTGGTTTAGCGGGGCGCTTATTTGCTTCCAGCACGACCTTAATTTCCGGCATCGTGGTTTGTGTTTTGTGGTTGCTGATTGTGCTATTTCCAATTTTCATCATCTATCACACGCTCAAGGACACGGTGAAAAGCCGAAGGATTGCCTTTGCGCTGTCATTAATTGAATCGCTGTTTTTAATTTATCTAATTTATCTCATGTCAAACAGTCAGTTATCAGGTACAGGACTGTTAAAGAACATTACCACCGAGCTGCTCATTTATGCAGTGTCGGTTGGTACTTCAACTTATTTTCTCATCCTGTCCAGCATCATGATGACGATTCTGTCCGGTTATAACTTGTTGAGAAAAAAGCAGCCTGAGCAATAAAAAAGAAGCGGAAAATTTCTTTCCGCTTCTTTTTGTTTGTCAATTTACTAGTTCGTTGGCATTTCAATAACTAAGTGTTCGTTGACGAAGGCCATCATGCCAAGGTCACTCAACTCGCGACCATAGCCGGACTTTTTGATGCCGCCGAAAGGCAATTCGCCGGAGCTGATCCAGGTACCATTAATTACGGTCATTCCCGTTTCGATCTGGGCTGCGACTTCTTGAGCGTGCTGCACGTCGCTACTGATCACTGATGAACCCAGGCCGTAGCTTGAGTCATTGGCAAGCGCGATTGCGTATTCTTCATCTTCTACTTCGTAAACAATAGCCACTGGGCCAAAGAATTCCTGGTCATAAGCAGGGTTATTTTTATCAACATTCGTCAAAATTGTTGGTCTGAAGAAGGCCCCGTCTTCAGCGATTTCAGGATATTGATAAAAGATCTTGGCACCAGCTGCAACAGCTTCATCAACCTGTTTAAGCAGCTTATCTCTGGCAGCGGCTGAATTCATTGGTGGAAGAGTCGTTGTTTCGTCTAGCGGATCGCCCGGTTTTAAGCTAGAAAAAACGTTTTTTAATTCGTGCAGAACTTCATCATAACGGGATTTTACGACAATTATCCGTTTAGAAGAAGTACATACTTGGCCGTCATTATATGTTCTGGCGGAACTTAAGACCTTTTTTAAAAGAAATGGATCTGCATCGTTTAAAACAATGAACGCATCATTGCCGCCAAGCTCCATGGTTGACTTCTTAAGGTTCTTGCCGGCATTGGCAGCGACTGAAGCACCGCCACGCTCAGAGCCCGTTAAAGCAACCCCTTGAATCCGCGG
>CALYQE010000011.1 GCA_945281075.1 uncultured Lactobacillus sp.
GGTTTTACAGACCGCCGCGTTTAGCCACTTCGCTACTCCTCCGTTACGCACGTTTATTATCTTAACTAAAAACATACGTAATTGCAAGTATAAATTTGGTGATTTTTACTGCTGATTTTCTTTAACAAACTTAGCAATTCGCTTAAGTCCTTCATTAATTTCGTCCATGCTGACTGCATATGAAAAGCGAATATAGCCTTGCCCTGCCCGGCCAAAACTCGAGCCCGCACTGACTGCCACACGGGCCTGATCAACTAGGTCGTAAATGAATTTAGTATCATCTTGCTCAAGTCCGTCAGGAATCTTGGCAAAGATGTAAAATGCACCTTGCGGTTTAGCACATTCAAAACCAATTTCGGTCAAGCCATGGTACAAAGCGTCACGTCTCTGTTGAAATTCTTGTTTCATGGGTTGAGAATCGTTCATCCCATTTTTAAATGCTTCTTCGGCTGCATCCTGCATTGGCGTTGGCTCGGTTGTCACAATTGTTTGGTGAATCTTAGCAATCTGTTCCAAAATCGGTTGTGGTGCGCAAACAATTCCAATACGGTAGCCAGTCATTGCCCAAGCTTTTGAAACACCGTTGAGTAAAATAACTTGGTCGTGCAGCGTTTTTTCCATCGAAGCATGCGGCTGATCATAGTTTAATTCGCTATAAATTTCGTCACACAGTGCAAAAATCGGCTGATCACGAATGACATTGGCCAAATCATCCAGCTCTTTTTGCGTGTACATTACGCCAGTAGGATTAGTTGGATAATTCATGACCAGCATCCGGACCTTTTCCCCATATTGGTCAAGCACTTTTTGCAATTTAGCCGGGGTCAACTTAAAACCATCTTCAGAAGTGTCAACGCGAACAATTTTGACGCCTTCATTTAGCAAGTTTACGTCCGACATATACAAAGGAAAGATTGGCGTTGGGACAACCATAATGTCCCCTGGGTTCAAACAGGCAACGACTGCATCAAAGATTGATTCGGAAACGCCATTGGTGACCAGAACCTCAGTTTCTGCATCATATTTTTGACCGTACTTTTGAGCCAAAAAGTCCGTCGCTGCCTTGCGCAAACCAATTGTTCCGTTAGACGGCGCATAATGCGAATGATTATTATCGATCCCCTTCTTGGCTGCCTCTTTGATGTGATCCGGAGTATTAAAATCAGGTTCACCTAAAGTAAACTTGACCACATCCGGAATTTTACTTGCATAATCTGAAAACTTCAAAATCGGATTTGAAGGTGCATCAGCTAAGCCTTTACGCGTGTATTTTATTAAATCAACCATTTTTTTCCACCAAACTTTCCTTTTCACTTTTCATCATTATACATTTAATAAAATTAATTTTCTACCATCTTTTTTTAATATCGAATTAATTTTTGTGCTTAACTTATTTTTTTACAAAAAAAAAAGCAATTCACCGAGTGAATTGCTTTTTCCGGGTTGGGTGTTCGTATGAACAATTGGGTTAGCTGGATTCGAACCAGCGCATACTAGTACCAAAAACTAGTGCCTTACCGCTTGGCTATAACCCAAACATCTGAGCTTTTACTAGTTTGCTCAACAGTAAACAGTATAGGAAATAGTTGCGGGGAAGTCAAGTTAAAATGTTGATTTCTCTGTTCCTTTATCCTTTTAGACCAAGCAGCGCCACGCTTTTAACCCAATCTAACTTAAGCGGAAATCAGAATGGCACCATTTTTTAAGCTGGGCTCGGCAAGTTTAATTCATAAGCATTTCTGGCCCCATCCTCAGTTGAATCTATCAGAATAATTCCGCGGTATTCAAAGCCAGTAGCTTTAATTAAGCCTTGCATCCGCTTGTTGACTTCATGGGTATCAATCCTGAAATTATGTATGCCTAACATGATCCCGCAAGTAATTAGGTTTGACATAAAAATCTTTCCAAGCTGTTGCCCCCGAAACTTGGTTGAAATTGCAATGCGATGGATAGTCGCGTATGGATCAGCTTGATTATTCCATGAACCATCAATTTGATCATAAGTCGGTTCCGGTGTTGTTAACAACGCTGCAATGCCAGCAATGTTTTGGTCACTGATCAAACAATATGCTCTTTTCTTTTCTATATCCGCAGCCAGGATCGCTTCATTGGGCTTCCCTTTTTGCCATTGCGGGTTGCCATCATCTTTCATTAATTGCTTAGCTTCAGCAATAATATTCATTATCTGGGGTAAATCTTCAGTACGTGCTAAACGAATATAAACCGCCATAATAAATTCCTCACTTTTTTGATAATAAGCTTAATTTTAGCGCATTTTTAATTTAATGCCAGTAAAAAAAGACAACTCCAATTTGAGCTGTCCTTTACTTTTAGAATCAAGGCTTAAAGCCTAAGTTATATTCCTTATTATTAACAATGTAAGCTGGCACGCTAATAAAGTGCATTGAACAAATATCACCGGTACGGGAAAGACTGAAGCCATAAAAATTATGGTCACCGTCATGTGATGAACCTTGCGTGTTAAACAGATCACCCGCATGTTCCCATTCCTGATAATTGCTGCGATCCTTTCGTCCCGGTTCGCCACTGCCAGCAAAGCCAAAAATCATTTGCTTTAAACCAAAGTAGATGCTCTTTTTCAGCTCCGTCATTGTCATTACCTTATTCAAATTATAGAAGCCAGCCATATCTTCAACATAATTATCGTCAAGATTTAAGCCATTAAGTTCGCAAGCTCGCCTAATTCCGGGGACATAGTGTCCGTCTTTAATTGTTTTACTGTTTGCAGTATATTCCAAGGCGATGTCTCTAGCCAATTTACGAGCGCCGATACTATCTTGCCAAGGATCAAGTTCCAAGTCGCTTCTTGCCTGATTAATCAGCCGCAAAGAAAAAGTAGTTAAGTCATCTATTTGCTCAGGAGTCGGGTTGCTGAGATCAACCTGATTTTTGTCATCTGCCTTACTTTCAGCATTCTTGATGCGACTGAAGTTGTTAATTTCCATCCCCTTAATTGAGGCGTCAATAAACTCTTTGCTTGGCCTGCCCTCATATGCTTCTAATAATTCAGCTTTCGTATAGCCTGCAGGCAGTCTCATTTCAGCCTGAACATTTATTAAATTTTCGGAATTGCTTTTAATGACCTTCGCATCACGGGCTAAAAGCCAGTGCGAATTACTACCAATTTTATAAGCTTGCATTCTTTTTTGTCCGATCCGCTTTTTCAAAGTGTATGAATAAGTGTATTTTGGACTTGCATAAAAATTCGATTTCTTACCTGATAAGTGATAAAGTGGTGTCCTCTTATTTTTGCGCGTCTTAACGTAGCCCTTGACGGTTGCTGCTTTTACCAGTTCTGGTTCATACAGTGTGAGTGCAGGGACACTAACCCAAAAAATAATATTTACGACAGCGATTGCTAATTTGCTTTTTTTCATCAATTTGCCTCGAGAGTATTGTTTTAGTTGCTCTGATTAGGTTTATAAGTCATTCTATAACTATTTATCTTTTATTGCCAATTTATTTTTTCTATTTTTTCATAATAATCTTAAAATATTATTATTTTCTTTGATCTTTTTGTAATCACATCCCGTCAAAAAACACTTGTTATTATTTCCTCAGACTTCAATATATACCTGACTTAAACGTGAAATTCATACCGATCCGAAATGAGATACTGCTCTCCGACATGAACCACCTGATTATTTTCATCTTCAACGCAAAATTGCAGTAACAGCAAGGACAGTCCAATTGATTTTTCTCACTCTAATTGGGACTTTAAAAGAAAATTTAGGCAATAAAAGTTAGAAAATATCCTAATTATTCATTACAATGAACGTTAAATCAGTAGCAAACTAAAAGACTGATTTATGAAAAATATCAAGAATCAGTCTTATAGTCAAGCACTATTTTGTTGCCTTAATTTAGGACCTAAATCTAATCGACTAGTCCCTATTTTTTATTAAATTGTTATTTACTTTGATAATAATGGCTTAGTAATTAATACCAACCATTTGCTTCCCAAAAGGCCTTTGCTGCTGTCCATGAACCATAGCGATTAGCAACGTAGTTGTTAGCAACTTGTTCTTGATTAGCTGCAGAATAATCACCGTTGAGGTAGGAAGCAGATAATTGATATCTTCCAATATATTGACCGTTTTGCGCACTGTATGAGCCACCGGATTCACGGTTAGCAATCCATTCCTTTGCTTCTGCTTCTGAAGCGCTGGCATTGTAAGTAGAATAAGCGGTAGTTGTAGCAGTGTTATTATTTGCTGCTGTTTCTTGATTAGCCGCATTTTCAGGGTAGTAGCCTTTATTTACATACTTAGCTTTTACCCACTGATTTTTACCAAGATCATACCACTTGTGACCCTTGCGGTCGTAAGCAGTTTTAATTACCTTCCACGAAGAATTACTTGGTAGAACTTGCTTTGTAGCTTCAGGATCTTTGTAACTGTTCCAAACACGAATTGAATTTCCATCAACGTAATTGACAGTTACAACTTCAGCGTCATTTTCAACCGTAGCCGCATGAACTTCTTCTTGATTTGCATCGTTTAACGCAACTATTCCTGAAAGAGAAACTGCTGCTACAGCTGCTGTTTTAGCCAAGATAGATTTTACCTTCAAAAAAAAACTCTCCTTAAATAAAAAACCCTATCTTTTTTCTTAATCAAATTAGAAACAACAATTTAGTGATCCAATTTGACTTTTACTTATAGTACAGCGAAAAAATTGCAGAACCATAACAAGATAATCACCCAATTTTTAAGAAAAAATTACCCGTTTAAAAAATGTTGTCATATTTGTAACATTAATTTAGCGCCGCTTTTTTGGGGATGATTCCTGTCATGCTATTTTTTTGCCCAATGCAAGAACTCTTGTTTGCTAATAGCAAATGGTCTAGACTAATACCTAAATTGTAACAAAACTGAAAAATTTATCTCCCCTCTTTCTTTTCCTGCTTTTAAAATGCTATAGTTAAATTATGCTTTTACAGAAAGGATGATCATTATGAGTAAATATATGGTTGAACTAGACGAAAAAGATATTCAAATGATTAAGGACTGTCACTCAAAAAATCCTTCAATCATGAAAGCAATGTCAAATGCTAAAAAAGTCGAAGAATAAAAACTAGCTCGTGAAATGCTAAAAGCTCCTGTAAACAGGAGCTTTTTTTGTTTGTGTTCTCGAGATAACGGTGTTATCATTTTCATGAAAAGCAACTAAATTATTACAAAGGCAAAGAGTAATGAACCAAACACAACAGCAACTAATACAGCGTGCTATACAAATAATTGATAAGCAAGGCTATCAAAATTTATCCTTGCGCAAACTTACTGGATCTCTAGGTTTAACGACTGGAGCGTTTTATAAGCATTTTAACGACAAGGACGATCTCTTCAAGGCCGTGATCAAGGACTTATCAACTGAATTTGTTGAGGCGATAAGCTTTGGTAGTAGTTATCCGACTGCGCAGCTTCTGCAAATTGCAGATTATTTTGTTAAGGAAATGCAAATGCATCCTAACAAAATGGAATTTCTCTTTTTTAATGAGCAGTCGATTGCTGCTCTGAAACAAAAAGATCTTAGTTACCCTTTTCTGGATAAGTTGCTGCAATTAATAGATGAAATAAACATTCACTCTAATCTAACCAAACAAGACTTTTTTATTCAAATTTGGTCCTTCATTCAGGGATATTCATTTTTAATTAAAAATAATGTGACTGCTTATCGGCCGGAATTGGTGAACACGACTTTAACCCAAATGCTGAAAGGAGAAGAATAGCTTGAGCACCTTAATAGTTTATTGTCATCCCTACGAAAAAAGTTTTAATCATGCCATTTTAGCTATGGTAAAAACTAATTTAAAAAAGCAAAACCAACCTTTCAAAATAATTGACCTTTATGCAGAGCGCTTTAATCCCGTCTATGACCAGGAAGAACTGCGTCTATATCATAATGGCAAAACCCATGACCCTTTGGTCAAAAAGTATTTGGCGTTACTCCAAAAATCAACCAGTATTATTTTTATTACGCCTCTTTGGTGGAATAGCATTCCCGGCATGCTCAAAGGATTTATTGATAAGGTAATGAAAGAAGGAAAAGGTTTATCTCACACCGTCTCTTTTTATGGGATTCAAGGAGAATTGACCAACATCAAGCATACCTATGTTTTGACCACGTCAACCTCGCCCAAATTTTATATTCGCTTTTTCTGCGGCAATGCAATCAAAAAAATTTTTATGAACTGTACCTTAAAACAGTTAGGAATGAAAAAACGGCGCTGGCTTCATTTTGGCGGTATCACCTATTCAAAGCAATCAAGGCGCCAAAAATACTTAGATTACATTGCCAATTACCCATTCAAGTAAAAAACAGAGTTTCGTTTTTGTTATCGAAGCTCTGCTTTTTAATTTTTATTACCCAGCGTTTTTTTCTTAATTTATTTACTTAAATGGATCTCGCGATCAAATAGCTGCTGCAATTTTTCATCAAAGTTATGGGCAATAAAAATGATAGTGCTTGGCATTTGAAGAAGTTTTTCTAGAATTGCACGGGTGGCAGCTTTATCAATCGCACTTGTGCCTTCATCAATTAGCAAAATTTTACTGTCATGTATCTGCGAACGCGCTAAAATAATCTTTTGCCTTTGACCACCAGAAACATTTAGTTTCTGCATATTTATTTTGGTTTCTATACCTTGAGCAAATTGTGCTAGATCTGGTTTTAGACCAACGGCAACTGCAGCGGGTTCCGCTAGTTGGTTTAACTTAGAATCAAACATCGTAATATTGTCTTTAATTGTGCTTGGAAACAAAATCGGATCTTGGGCAATATAGCCAATTTTAGCCAAATTAGGATTGATCACTTTTCCTTCTTGATCCTTAAATTCTATTTTTCCCAAACTCGGTTGTAAAATTCCTAAAAGCAGCTTAAACAAAGTTGATTTACCTGAACCGCTGTCACCTGAAAGCAATATTTTTTCACCATAATTAACTGTAATATCTGGGAACTTTAAAGTTTCACCGTTAGGAAAATTAACAACTAGGTCTTTTGTGCTAAAAGCAAAGGGTGTTATTAAGTTTTGATCTTCAGTGTTTACTGGTAAAGTCGATGCGGTAATTTTATTTCTTAAAGTTTTAGTGCCTTTAATTAAGCCAAAATAGAATGGCAAGTATTCAGTCGCCAGCGCAATATAGTGGCTAAAATTACCGATAACAGCAATTGCGCCAAACGTGACTAGACCACCTTTAATTAAAATACCAGTCCAGATAAATAAAATCAGAATCATAATTTGCGCAACACTGTTACTAATAATGGACAGAACTTGTTGTTCTTTTATTTGCTTGAGGTTGGCTTTTTCTAAATCGCGTGCGCCTTTATGCATAACATGGGTTAATTTATCACCAGCAAGATAACGCTCCAGTTCAGCAATGCCGCTGAGCCATTTTTCAATCAGATCCATGTATTGTCCGTTTTGATGAGATACTTTTGCCGTGGCTCTTTGGAGTGGCTTTTCAACTATTTTAGGTAAGATTAAGGAAACAGCTACCGAAATTAAGATGAGTAGCAGCAAACTCCAGTGCATCGTTAGCAAGGCAATTACAGAGAAAATGACATAGCCTAGAAAATTGCAAATGACAGGAATTAAGTTAAAAGATTGATTGTTAACCGTGTTGAGGTCGTTCGTCAGGCGGTTTTTAACTTGCGAAGCTTGATAATTTTTATCGTCGTGATAGACGTGACTTACTATTTTGCTTCTTAAAATGTGATTAAATTCTTGAACTTGTCTTATCAGTAAATATTCGGAGCCCCAGTCAAAAGCATACGACAAGAGATAAGCTAATGTAGTAAAAATAATGATTAACAGCCACGCTTGGCTGTTATGTTGGCGCAAAGCGGTAATTTCCCACATATTTAAATAAGATGCACCGATTAAAACAAAAGGTTGCAAAAAACTTAATAGGATAATAAATATCAAGCGAATACGATTAGTGTGAAAGAAGTTTTTAAAAGTCATTGTCGTTCTCCTCTTGGCTAGCTAATCGAATCGTTTTATCAAACATATTTTTGACTTCAGAATTGAGATTATGAGCAATCATGATCACTGTCTTACTGTTATGAACAAGGTCGGCAATAATTTGCTTAGTAGCCATACTATCAATAGCACTTGTGGCTTCGTCAAGCAAAATAATTTCATCAGCGAAAATTTCTGATCTAGCTAGGATAATCTTTTGCCTTTGGCCACCAGATAAATTGTTTTTATCCAAATCAACCTTAGTATCGATCCCTTGGGGAAACCTCGCAATGTCGCTCTGCAATTGTACTTTATTAATTAAATTAGGTACTTGAGCTAACAATTGCTGGTGAAACATCACGATATTTTCTGCGATCGTTCCTGGGAACAATTTCGGATCTTGGGCAATGTAACTAATGCGATTTAAATTTGGTTGAAAAACCTGGCCAGCATTATTTTTAAAAATGATGCGACCTTGATACGGCTTCATTTTGCCCAAAATAGCTTGAAACAGAGTAGATTTTCCCGTTCCGCTGTCGCCTGTAAGCAAAACTTTCTCACCCTGATTGATCACAAAATCTGGATATTTGATTATCCGACCGTTAGGATATTTAAGCGCTAGATTTTTAACTTCAATTTGGGCAATTTGAGCAGATGAACTATTCGACTTTGACTTACCCGTAGAAAGTAGACTAGCGGTAGTTTGATTGATATTTTTAGTGGACTTAATCTTAACCACAGCACTTGTAATAGAAGAAGTAGCTGAAAAAATACCAAAAGCAAAAGAAGTTGAAGCTAGGGCCGCCCCAATTTTTATTTGACCGGTTAAAAACAAGACGCCAGCTAAAAAAGCAATGGACATTTGTCCTAAGGTATTACCAATTCCGTTGATTGTATTGGAAGCACAATTTTTATTGGTTTGATTAACTTTGGCCTTTTCCAACTTCTCAGCGTAAGCGCTCAGTTCTTTATTTAAAATCGTCCACGCGTGGTACCGCCGCAGCTCATTTAAGCCATTGATCCACTCGCCAATACCAGTTAAAAAAGAGCTAGTTTTCTGCATCACCTTTCTACTTGCCTCTGAGGTCATGCGTGCCATTATTCTAGGCAAGCTTAAATTTATTACTATAAAAATCGCTATTAGCAGAACAAAAGACCAATTTAAACTAAATAGGACACCAGCAGAAAGAACGATAATAAACAAATTGCTAAGAACATTGATCCACGGCAAAGCATAATCACTGGTCAAAGTATCAAGATTGTTTTGCAAGTAGTTCTGCATTTGCGCTACCGTCGCATCATTTTCATTGTAAAAATGAGCTACCATTTGCCCTCTTAATTGATCAAGATATTCCTGAATTTGCGCATTGAAAAGGTAAGTTGCTAAAGGCAAGATAACTACACCACAAATTACCGGGACAAATTCAATCAATTGCCAGTGTAGGTAAACTGACAAATTGCTAACACTAAGACCGTTAACCGCATACTGAAAAAAAAACTGGTCAAGTGCTCCCGTAACCGCGAAAATAAAATAAAGTAGGATAATCCAAAAAGCTCGTGCTCTATTAGAGTTAACTAATCCCTTTAGTGTCATTGTGCCTAAACCTTTCTATTTAATTCGGTTACTATAATGTTGCATAACGAATGCACAGTTATACAAATAAATCTAAAAATAATCCCCAAGAATTAAGTGCCACGAGGATAAGAAAACTAATAAAAGGTTGTTGTGAAAAATAAATAACGAACAAATGATTAGCTAAAAATTGGTAATAATAAACATCTTGATTACTAAGTTACTGAAAAACTTTGTTAATCGGACTGACCGAATATTCGAGATATAAATTAAAGTAGTGCTTACTTGAAATTACCAAGTCAAGGTCTAGCGTTGAATATAACCTCAATAATTAGTATTTTTTAACATTATCATTAAATTATTCATTTTATTATATTACTTATTTTTAACTATGCAATGTTAAGCGTAATTTTTATCAATCTAGTTATGACCATAATAATTTGGCTTTTTAAATCATGGCTCGCACCTTTTTGATGCATATCCGGTCAGAAGCAATTTTTATCAGAATAAATAAAAAGCATCCTATATCTAGTGTGGATATAGGATGCTTTTAGTGCTTTTAGCGAAATTATTCAGCTACCGTTAGCTTATCCCGCCAGGATTTTGCACCCTTAAGTGCTCGGTTCAAGTTTTCAATATTTTCCTTGCCTTTAGTTGCTAACCATTCACGGCCAGCTTTTTCACTCTCACCGGCAAATGGCTTAATTGCTGGCTTCCAAGTGGCACGGCCACACAAAACACCGTTAAAGTTTGCGTTAGCTTCTTTTGCCATGTTAATTTCCGCAATGAATTCTTCACTAGTTACGCCTGCTGACAAAAAGATATATGGCAAGTCGGTAGAATCAGATTGCTCTTTAAGCAAGTCTTTTGCCTCGTCTTGGGTATAAACCGCCGTGTTATCTTCATTAAAGCCCTCTACAAACTTAAGATTAAACGGAATTTCGACTTTCAAAACCGTAACCTCATATTGCGGTTTGGAAAATTCCTTCATTGTTTCTATCACTTTGGCAGCTTTTACCTTCGCAAACTCTACGCTTTGGTTATCCTCGATCTTGCTGTCGTATGTTAACAGCTCAAGGAAAAATGGCAATTCATTTGCCTTAGCCTCTGCACCAACCCGTTCAACAAAGGCTTGCTTCTTGTCATTAATTTCGGTGCTTTCATCAGGATCGTAGTAGAGCAAGAACTTAATCGCGTCACCGCCCTCGTTCTTAATTCGCAGGCCCGATTGATTAGCAATCAAATCCGGCATCCTGCCTGGTTCAGAGGTATCATAACCCGTTTTTTCATAAGAAAGAAGCAAGCCGCAATTTTTGTCTCTGACTTTGGTGGCCGGCAAACCATATTCAGGATCAGTTAAAATCGACGAAGCATATGGCGTCAATTCACTTGAAACTGCCTTTTTAAAATCAACAATCGTTGTTTCATCTGCCGGCTTATTTGCAGCCTGGGCAAGCATCTTCTTCAGAGAACCGCGCTGATCAATTGCTAAAGCACTGATTACTCCTTCATCATTTGACAAATTGTCCAAATGCTTTCCAACGGTGGAAGAAATAGATCTCATTATAAATCTCCTTCTATACTCTCTTTAATCGCACATTATTATTATATACTCTTTGAAAGCGCATTTAAAGAAACGACCAGCTAAATGGAAAGCTTTTCAGCCCCGTCTTAATTTGGAGAAGTTTGACGCCGCGACTTTTATCGATTGAATAGGCTTCAGAGTCGGGAAAATGTTCATATATCAGCCTTAAAGACGGCGATATAGCAAAAATTCATTACCAGAAACAAATTCATTAACCGCTCCGGCAGTTGGGATAATGAATCTAACCCAACTTGCTTCAGTGCCAGCGGCAAACTTGATTTCCTTATTTTGACTGTCTTTTGCCCAATTAGAAGCACTGCCAGCATCTTGCCAGTCACTGCCATCTTGGCTAACTTGAATTTTAATTGCGGTAATTATTCCGGCGGTTTTACCATCATCACGTGGCACGTAGACAAAACGGTCTAAGGCGGTCAGCTCTCTTAAACGTGCAGTAATCGTCAGCGGTGTCGCTGATTGCTTAGTGCTTTCAGCAAAGTGGTTGGTGTGCGCTAGTGTCTTCAAATCACGATCAAATAGATTTTCAACTGGCTGATTACTTGCCCAGATTTTCGCATCTTGAATGTTGGAACTGGTTTCCACTGACTCTATTTGAATGGAGTTCTTCAGCAAGCTGTCTTTGGTCTTGAAAGTTTTCACAGGACTGAAGTCTGAAGCTACTGCTGCAGTGATAGCTTGAACCTGGAACGTATGCGCAGACGCCGGTTTAATATTCTCTAGCCGATAGTTTGTCTCCTTAATATTAGTATGAAGCACGTTATCGATTTTTAAATTATAGCTGGTACTATCAGCAACTGGCAGCCAACTTACCGCTATCATATTTGCCGTTGTTTTATCCAGATTTTGATGTAAAGCCGTCGGTTGTGCTATTTTCATGCTGTTAGCCGGAATTTGATTAACGATTTTTTCATGATTTTCAAAGCCGGAGATTGTAACGGTGACTGCATTCTGGACGATATTTGTTTTAGCTAATTTGATTCTCAAAAAGGTTTGCTTCAGACCTTGAGCTATTTCGGCTAAATAGCTATTAGTCGTATAATCATGATCTAAATAATAAACATTTTCAGCTTGCTCAAATTCGGCTCGATTTTGTGCCTTGCGCAAAACAATGTTTTCAGTCCCCAATTTTACTTTAAGCGCATTCGGCTCATGACTTGTCTTCAAAAGCAGTTCGGTTGGTCTGGACTCCTTAAAGCCGGCATAAGTCCCCGTCGTTTTTGAAATGTTAATTGTTAACACCGTATCCTGCAAGTTGCTTGTAACTGTAGTTTGAGCAAACTGGCCTTTTTGGTATTGGGCTGAAATGCCATCATCTTCATAAACCTTAAAAGAGCTTTTCTTGCTTGGATAAATTTCAAATTGCCGCTGTGCGGATAAATCATGGTACTCTTGCGGCGTATTCGTAGCAGGAGCAATTGGAATAATTGCACCAGCCTTGACAAATACCGGTAATTTCCATTTTGGAGCAGCGAAGTTATTGATTACTTGACCGCCTTGATATTGCTCACCAGTATAATAATCAAGCCAAAGCTGGTTTTTATCTGGTAAATATATGCCGTTGCGAATATCATTACCATCTTCATCACTGGCCGTATTTTGATAAATTGGGGCAATCAGGAAATTTTCACCCCATAAATATTGGTACTTAACTAAATCTGTATATACCTGCGGTTCATCCGGATAGTCAAGAAATAGAGCACGGATCATCGGCTTACCAATAAAAGTTGCTTCAGCGGCAATACTGTATATATAGGGTAAGAGCATCGTTTTTTGCTTTAGATATGCCCGGTTTATAGCTGTAGTTTCCTCATCAAAAGCGAAGGAATTTTTCGGGTTACTTCCCCAACCATCCATATTAAGCTGAATTGGTGTAAATGCCTTCCATTGATATTCTCTAGTATTGATTACCGCGTTTTTGCCGCCAAAAATACCATCCATGTCAGATGCCGCATTCGGTTGACCCGACAGTCCCTCACCCAGATAAGTCGGAATTTGAAAACGAATATATTCCCATTCGCCGCCGTCTTCATCGCCTGTCCAAACTGAAGCAGTATTTTGCGTCCCCGCCCAGCCGTCAACGGTCACAACAAAAGGACGAAGGCGATCGCCTTTGATTTTTTTAATCATTCTAGCCGCTGTCTGGGTGCCATTGAGTCCAAAGGAATAGCCGTTACCAACCCAGGCTTCATCAGTTTTCAAGGCCGTAACCCCAGCAGCAATTTCCTGCTCAAAGTCACGATCATCTGGTTTCGGATTAGCAGGATCAACCGGAGAAAGGTTTTGCTGGGTCCACAGACCAACCTGAATGCCTTTTGCGTTGGCATATTCAACAAAACTACGCAAGTTAGCAAGATTACCTTTCAAAGTATCAGTTTGGCCATAGCCAGCACCATAACCATCATTTGGTAAAAACCAACCAATTGGCATGTCATGAACCAAATACTGATCCAGCATAGAACGAGCACTAAACTGGTAGCTAATGCCACCATGCTCACCATTAAGGGTTTCGCGAATTGCCTTTTCTTTTAATTCAACTGGTAAATCCTTAGGCTGGTATTCCTTATAATATTTACCATCCGGATATTTAATTGCACGGTCAGCATTAGGTGCCACTTCAACCCAGTAATCACGGTTATAAGCATTCAAATGCGCTTGGTAAAAGCCATAAATTGGCGTTAAAGCCGGCAGTCCGGTTAGATCTTGATAATCGTGAATTAGTTCATAACCAGTATCCGCAAAAAAATAAATTGCATCAAATCGTTCTTCATGATGAGTCGTTGAAATTAAGCCGTTAGCTTCACTATCAAAATCATAAAGACCTGGCTTAAAGGTATAGCGCAAAACGCCATAGCCTCTAGTAGACCAGTAAAACGGATTAGGTGAAGCTACACCGTGGTCGACCCAATTATTAGTGTTCTTAATTTTAATTCGGTCACCGGTGAGGTTAAACCGGCCATTCTGCGTGCCACCACCAAAGTAATAATCGTCAGAACTATTTTTCAGCATCTGCGTACTCCCGTGTGCCGTAATTTCAATTGGCTTTGTTTCTTGCAGAATTATCCGCTTGCCTTTAGAAACGCTCATTGTTCCGGCAAGCTGATCAAAATTAATTTCGATTGCTCCGGTTGAAAGCTGCCAGCCAGAACCCTTTTTAGTAACGGTGGTTGCTTGCAAGCCAGCGCTGCCATTAGCGTTTTTTCCCTCAGCCAGCATCCTTGCATTTAAATTGGTCTCCGATTGCGCTGGTTCGCCATACTCTTTCAAAGGATCGAGATAATAGCGAAACATTTTGGGACTTAACACATATAAGCGAGCTACTTGACTGTTAGCGTAGATAATTTCAACATATTTTTCTTTCTTCTTGATTTGATTAATTGATTGTTGCATTAACTTATCCTCTTTTCTATTTTATTCGTGCATCTGTCAGTGCTACTGCCATAGACTTTAGGTTGGCCGCTAGAAAAAACCTTCAACTCAGCAGTTAGTTAAACCTTTATTACTCAACACTGTTTTTTTGAAATAGAGCTACTTAAAAATTATTTTTAACAATTGCATGAAAGCACTTTATTATATAATTATATAGTAGCGAATTGCTTTTTGATATAAAATAACATCCTTTACCAAATACAGCGATCATAACCGATCAAACTCTTATCGTTAAAATGGAGGTTGTAATGAGATTTACTTATACTTTACGCTATATGCTGGATCCAAAAACTAATACAGCAGAAAAAAACCAACAATTATTTACTTTTGTTAAAAAAGCGCAAATTGATGATGTTGCTTTTTTTATCAATGGTGAAGAATTAAACCATAGTCACTTAACTAAAGAAGAAACTCAAAAATGGCTTGATGCAATCCAACCACTTCAAAAAAAGTTGGCCGAATATGGCGTTTCTACCAGTTTAAATCCTTGGACAACCATTATGCATTCGGATCGCGGCTATCAGGTAAATCCTGAAATCGGCTTTCATACCTTCGTTGATCTCAACGGGCAGCAAGCAAATGATATGGCTTGTCCAGCCGATCCAGCTTGGCGCAAATATCTGGCAGAAATTTATGCCCAATACGCGAGCATTCATCCCAAACGACTTTGGCTTGAAGATGACTTCCGTCACTATAATCATTCACCACTTGAACTAATGTGTTTTTGTGATTATCACATGCATCTATATGAGGAAAAGCTCGGGCAAAAAGAGAACAGAAGTGAATTTGTCAAAAAAATGCTACAACCTGGTCGTCCGACCCAAGAGCGTCAAGTCTATCTCGAACAGGCTCGAAACGAAATGATTGAAACTGAGCACGAGTTAGAGCAAGCAGTGCATCGAGTAAGCCCTGAAACGGATTTAGCTCAGATGACGTCTTACCCCGATTGGCACGCACTTGAGGCAAGGGACTGGAACAAGCTCTTTTCAGCTCAAGCGGGGCAAGGACATCCGCAAATCGCCCGACCACATTTGCCGGCTTATAATGAAACTTCGCCCATTCAATATGGACGTGCTTTTGAAGAATACACCAGAATTACAGCTGCCTTTTTAGGCGAAAAAGCCCAACTTTTCCCTGAACTTGAAAACTATATGTATTCACCACTGGTAAAGTCGTTGTCTTTCACCGGGTTTCAGCTCACGACCGCTGCTTTGATCGGCAGTCAAGGCATTTTGCTTAATCTTTTTGATATGATGGGTAACGGAATCAATGAGACTTGGCATTATGCAGAAATGCTTGCAAAAAACAAACCCTTTCTTAATCAATTACTACAAAACAGGCTCCCAATTGACCATTTAGGAGGTATCAAAATTTTAGTTGATCAGGATTCAAGTTACAGCATTCATACTCGTCTTGGTGACAAAATCACGGAACTGCTACCTCACGAAAAAAACTGGGCCAGTTTACTGGGAGCATTGGGTTTTGCCACTACAATCCTGCCAGTTAACTCAAAAACAAGTTTGCAGCAGGAAATACTCGCTATTTCAGGTCAGCTTCTTCGCAATTTTTCTAATGATAAAATCACTGAACTCATTGAAAACAACCTTGTTTTGCTTGATGGAGAGAGTGTTCAAGTATTGCTTGATCGCGGTTTAAACAACTTGCTTCACATTAAAAGGGCACAGTGGCTTCCGTGTCATTCTGGACAACAATCATTTGAACAAGCTGACCAGCACATTGTCGACGGAGTTAAAAATCCCAGAATAACCATGCTTCAACATACTGGTAACTATCTAAAACTTGAATACGATAATGGTCACGACGTTAAGACTTGGTCCAAAGCTGTTAGTGCGCTTGACCAAGAACTGGGGAATTTTATGGCCATAATTGACCAGCACATTCTTGTCTTACCGATGGATCAAGATCCTCGCTTTGGCTGGGAATCACAATTTACCACTTATAAACAGGGACTTTTACAACAAATGCTTGACTCCATTCAGCCCGTGGACTATTTAGATCACATGCCGAATTGCAAATTAATGCTCCAAAACGATGGCAAAGTTCTTTGGTTAGCCAACTTTTCCCTTGATTATTGTCCTCAAATTAGGCTGCATCTTAGTCAACACATTTCAGCTAAAGATGCTCTTATCGTGCGCCGCAATGGTTCAAAAGTAATTAAGCAACGAGCCCACATTTTTAAGGAAAACAATTTGGCACTGATCGATGAGCAGCTGCAGCCTTTAGAAGTTATGCAAGTTTTTCTAAAATAATTTTTCAAAAACAAAAAGACCTAATTTTCTCCGTCTTCTGTATTATCAGGAAACTGAAATTAGGTCTTTTTGGTCATGATTTATTTTTACTTATTCATTTTGGCTAGCATCGCGGTTACATCAACCATTCCTGCCTTACCTGCAGTCAGATAGTCGGATTCAATCCCGTTCATTTGACTGTTTAGCCATTCAATTACTAAAGGCAAGTTCATCCCAGAAAGCAAGTGAATGTTTTGACCACTCATTATCAGGCGGCTGACCACGTTTGCCGGGGTTCCCCCCATTAGATCAGCAAAGACTGTAATATCTTCAATGTTCATCCCCGCAATTGCTTCTTCGAATTTCTGCTTAAAATCTTCCGGTCCCTCAGATGGGAGCAAACAAACCGTATGAATATGCTCCTGCTCGCCCATAATTAATTCAGCACTGGCTTTTAGACCCTCTGCCATTTTTCCATGACTAATTAAAATTAATTCTTTGTCTGCCATACTAGTACTTTCTATTGTTAATTTAGTGATTTATTTTAACAAATTCGGTTAGATCTTAGCAATAACTCCAATACCGCCAAGAACAACACACAGAACTAAAACAATCAGAATTGCCTTGGTTGATGTCATTCCCTTCTTACCTAACAGCCAGTAAACGAAGCCTACAACAGCTGCTGGCAACAGTTTTGGAATAATCATATCCAAATTGTTTTGAATGTTCATTGATACCTTACCGATTTGCGGAACCCAGGCGAACTTGATGTTAACCATTGTAGCTACTAAAGCACCGACCATGAATACACCTAAAACCGTCGCGGAATCGGTTAAAGCATTCAGCCGATCACGCATATCAGTTACCAAGGACACACCTTTATCATAGGCGAAATGCAATTGTTTCCAACGGAATACACAGATAAGCAAGCAGGCAACAACCCAAATAATTGCACCAACTGGGTTGCCTTCATGTGCCATTGACGCAGCCAAAGCACCAAAGATCGTTGGGATTAGCGAAGCAAAGATTGAGTCACCGATAGCAGCAAAGGGACCCATTAAACCAACTTTCATACTTTCAACGGTGTCTTTACCCTCGATGCCCTCATTTTCTTCGACTGCTAGGTCAATACCGGTAATAATCGTGTTAAAGAAATTAGAAGTATTGAAAAACTGCATATGAGTTTTCATCATTTCTTTTAATTCAGGACTGTCATCACCATATATTTTTCTCAGTTGCGGAAGAATGGTGTATAAGTACCCACTGTTCTGCATTCGCTCGTAGTTCCAGCCTAACTGGAAGCCAAAAAGTGACCGCCGATTGATTTGATTAAAGTCCTTATCAGTTAATTTGTATTTAGGTTTAGAGTTCGTCATCAGTGATCTCTCCTTCATCGTTATCAGCACTTGAACTTATTTTTTCACTTTGGTCTTCTGCATTTTTACCAGCAGGTTTCCCGATTGGAATGTTCTTGTAATGTAAGATCGCCAGCGCAAAACCAATCATTGCGATTGCCAACATTGGCAAGCCGTTGAAAATCGCGGTGAAGTTCTTATTAACGGCTGCAACGCCAGCACCCAAGGACTGAATACTTGTGAATAATACTGAGAACAGAGTTGTAATCGTAAAACCAAGAATCAAGTATGCCACATGTTTCTTTACCGGTAAGTAACGAAGCAAAATCGCAAAACCGACAGCTGGAAGTGCTGCTCCGGCAACCGTCAAGCCTTGTCCTAACCACAGCAGGTCGCCATTTAGTGCGTTAGCGATGGTCTGAACCAAACCTTGACCAAATGCAAGGGCGATGAAAACTGGGATTGCCCGTGAAAGTGACCAAGGAATGGCCCCGTAAAGAACATTTCTTTCAACTGCTTTATAGTTAATCTTGTCTTGCTCAATCAAATGGTCGATTCGGTGTGAAAAGTATGTGTTAGCAAAGCGAGCCAAGACATCCAGTTCTACCATGATTGCAGCAACTGGAACAGCAATTGAAGAAATAGCTGCTTGTGGGCTCATGCCCTTAACAGTTGTTGAAAATGCTGTTGCTAAAACCGTGCCAGTAGTTGCATCAATTCTTGAAGCACCACCAAAGGTACCCACACCTAGAACCATCAACTGCATTGAAGCACCAATAAATAATCCGGTTGGCAGGTCGCCCATGATCAAACCAGCAATTAAGCCAGCACCGACAGGAGTATTTAAAGACGAATAAATTTGTAACTCATCAAGAATTTCTAGGCCTGCATACAAAGTAAGCAGTAATATTTGCCACCAAGCTATCATTTTCTTCCTCCTACTTCATCTTTTCGCCAATCAGTTTCATGACATTCGTTGCATCAACACTTGGATTTACCTGTGCGATGATCTCGACACCCTGATCAGCAATTTGGTTAAAAATCTTAACATCGTCCGGCGTAACATTTACTTGCTTAGTCAGTTCTGTCGTATTTTCTTTGCGCGACATATTGCCTAGATTAAGCGAGTCGAATTTAACTCCAGCATTAAGCAGTTGTAAAAAGTTGTCTGGCTCTTTCGAAACTAAAAATAGTCTCTGCTTACCATAACGATTTTTTAATAAATGATCAGCAGCAATTTTTGTTGGTAGAACACTTAGTCTCGTCGTCATTGGCGTTGCCATTCTAAGGCCACTTTTTTGGATATCATCCTTAGCTGCTTTTTCATCTAAAACGATAATTCGTTCTACTTGCAGCTTTGGTGTCCAAAGATTAGCAACTTGACCATGAACCAAGCGTTCATCAACTCTTGCACCCACAATATTCATATGTCTTCCTCCATATCTTTAAGGAAATCTAAATATTATTTAAAACGCTTTCACAATTCTATGTTAAGGTACCAACCAGTCTTTGTCAACCCGTAGTCTTCTATTATCGGTAAGAAAATATTCTTGAAGTTTTCCGCTCACTTTTTTAAAACTCGTGAATCGTCACGCCTTTAACCACACGGTTAACCGTACCAGTCGGTGAAGGTGTGTCCGGCTTGTTATTTACTTTAACTGATGTCAGCAAAGCAATCGTTTGACCAAACATGACATCCGGCAATGCTAAATAGGCATCCGGTAGAAGCGTTTTTTCAGTAAAAGTAAACGACTTGCCCGTGAAGTCTTGACCTGCTTTTTCCTGACCGACCGCCATAACCAGTGGAACAATCTCATCCGTTTTAATTTCGTTTAGAATATCTAGGTCATATTGTCTGGTATATGAATTGTTGGAAACAAAATCAAAAACTAACGTTTTCGAGTTCAAAAATGACTTCGGGCCATGGCGCAAGCCCATTGAAGTATCAAACAAGGCCGCTACTTTACCAGCCGTTAACTCTAAAATCTTCAATCTGGTTTCTTCAGCCAATCCGCCAAGGCAACCACTTCCAATGTAAACAATTCGATCAAAGTCAATGTTAACCAACGACTGAATTTCGCTTTCACGCTCAATAACGGTTTGGCCCATTGCAGCAATCTGCCTGACAATGCCTGCTTTTTCATCGTCAGAAAGCGTATCAAAAACTAATAAAGTAGCCAAAGTCATGCATGAAAAGGAACCGGTCATTGCAAAACCCTGATCCAAAGATTTTGCTGGCATCAACAAAACAAAGCCAGTTTCATCATCCTTTAGGTCTTGTGCAAGTTGTCCTTCGGGTGCACAAGTAATGGCAATTTGATATAAATTTTTGACCAATTTTTTTGCTAATTTTACTGTGGCAACCGATTCTGGCGAGTTACCGCTACGAGCAAACGAAACTAAAATGGTTGGGGTTTCTTTTTCTAAATAATCTTTGGGCGTTGAAACTATTTTGGTCGTATCAATTGCTTCAAAGTCATATTTAGTGCGATCACCATTTTTTTGCAAATATGGCATGACTGTGATGCCAACATATGCACTGGTTCCTGCTCCAGTAAAAATTACCCTGACCTTGCCAAATTTCTCCGTGATTTTCGTTAGAAAGGCTGTGATTTTCTCCTTGTTGTCTTGATAAATTGACCACGTTTCCTGCCATAGCTCAGGCTGCTGCTGAATTTCTCTCGTGGTAATTTTGGCACTCAATTTTTCGAGTTCTTCGTCTGTTTTAGTAAACATTTTTTCTCCTTATTTAGTTAAATCATTATACTGTTTCGAACGGTAAATAAACTTATCGCCTCGCGCTAAAGAAACCGTGAATTCAATCGGCAAGTTTTTATCATCAATCGTTTTGCGATAAATTTTTAAGCTTGGCGATCCGACTTTTTCATCTAAAAAAGAACTTTCTGCTTCATTCAAGCTGACTGCTTGAACATCTTCAAAGGCAAGCACGGAAAGCTGACCGTATTTTTCTCTCAAAACTCCATAAAGCGTTTTGTTCTCCAAGTCACTAAGGTGAAGATTAGGAAAGAGCTTTTCAGGTAAATAAGTCTTGCTATAGATTCTAGGCTGATTATCAACTAGTCGCAGTCGAATCAGTCGATATGCCTGCTGACAGGGTTCTAAATTAAGCTGTTTGGCAATCCTTTCACTTGGCTGAACTAATTCCAAGCTGCAATTTTTAGTCGTGGCCTTTTTACCTGCTTTTTTTGCTTCTTCAGAAAAAGAGTAAATTCCACCTATATTAGGTCGATTAAGGTAAATGCTTGAAACAAAGGTTCCTTTACCGTGAAGACGATAAATTAAGCCACGTTCCTCCAAATTTTGCAAAGCAATTCGTATTGTATTTCGGCTGACTCCATATTTCGCTAATAGCTGCCTTTCACTTGGTAACTTAGCATTTGCTTCCATTTTTTTAATTTGTTGCTCTAAATTAAATATCACTTGTTGATAAAGTGGTTTTTGCATTAGCATCTCCTCCTTTGCAACTGGTTGATACCAGTTTGAGTTTAGCAAAGAAAGCGGTTAAATACAATGCATATTTTGGCTTTTTTAGGATTAACCGGTCGCTTAATTGTCAGTTAATTCTTAAAAACATAAATAAGTCTCGAGAAAATCTATTCTCTTAGAGCATCGTTGGACCTAAAGTAGTTTTAAGTAGATCTGATAGTGAACTTTTGTCACAAGAATAAGGAAGAAGCAGCCAAAACATTTTTCAGTGCTTTGGCTGCTTCTTTTTCATTTAAAGATTTGGTTTCTCTCAATCTCCGCAGTGTGCGAATAAAATTATTTTTAGTAACAAGCAGTCCACCTAATCGTGGTAAACTCCTTCAGCCCATTTTTTATTTTCTTCGTCAAAAAAGTGAGCATTATCTTTTTGAGCAGGATTTGGCTTGGCAATATCCGCAATTTTATCAATTAGTTGTTTATTTCCCTCGCTCGGTTTGTAAGCTGTCGTGAGAAAAGAATCAACGATATCAAAAATGAAATCACGTCCTAAGACTATTCCGCCAAAGCCAAGAATATTAGCGTTTAACTCACGGCGAGCATATTGGGCTTGTGTCACATCTCCGACCATTGCAGCTCTGACGCCTTCATTCTTATCAGCAGCAGTTGAAATGCCAATTCCAGTGCCACAAAGGACAATACCAAAATCAGCGCGACCAGCGGCAACATCTTCAGCAACTCTTTTTCCATAAATCGGATAGTGTGTCCTAGTATTGTCATGAGTTCCTTCGTCAATTACTTGATAGCCTTCATCTTTTAAATGATCAGAAATTGCCATTTTGACGGCAGTAACAATATGGTCGTTTCCTAGAGCGATTACTTTTTGCTGATCAATTTTAGGATCAACGTATTCTGGTTGAGGTCGATCATTATCTAACATTTGCCTATCCCTCCTAAATCATTTTTTCTAGCATATCGAGCCGAACTTGGTGACGACCACCAGCATAGTCTGTATCAAGATAATGTTGAACAATTGAGTAAGCTAGTTGCTCACCAACTATTCCGCTGCCAAGTGCAATTGCCTTTGCACCATTATGCATTGCCGTCATATGAGCGGTCCGTTCTTCATTAACGTTTGCGGTAACCATGCCCTTAACTTTATTGGAAGCCATGGCAGAACCGACCCCATACTCGTCAAACATAATTGCCTTTTTAATACCATTATCAAGTACTTCATGCGTAACTTTTAAGCTCGAATCAACAAAGTCCTCTGCTGGCTTTTCTGTTACGTCCAAAACTTCATAGTCATGACTTTCAAGATACTTTTTAACCTTTTCTTTTAAATCAAAGCCACCTTTATCACTGCCAATGACCACCTTCATCGCTAAGTCTCCTTTCCCTAACAACTACTTATAAATAGTTGTAAATTGACTGTAATGTTTTTCCAATTCAGGCTCAATTCCATGGTTGGTAATCAGACCGTCGACCTTGCGCAAATCATAAAATTCATGAAAATCACTGTGATCAAGCTTAGTATAATCAGCTACCACAAATTTTATTTGTGAACGATCTAGCCCGACTTCTTCGGTTTGGCCCTCTTCTAAGTTAGCTGTTGTCATAGAAGCATCTTTAATGCCGTTAACTCCTACAAAGCCAATAGAAAATGACATTGTTTTTAATTCACTATTGGCTAATGCACCCAAAAAGGCGCCACTAATTCGCCGATATGAGCCACCGATCATAATTAGTTCATAGTCATTAAGATTTTTCTTAGCTTCTTCAAAAACGGCTAAGGAATTGGTCATAATCCGCAGATTTTTGACCTTTAAATTCGCTACCATCAATTCAAGCGTTGTACCCGGTCCGACATAAATCGAATCATTTTCATGGATCAGGTTACAGGCACGTTTGGCAACTTCAATTTATTCTTAATATGAATTTCCCGCTTTTGCTGATTACTCTTCTCAATTCTGCTCTGGTCGGTTAATTTCTATGCCCCTCCATGAACTCGTAAAATCTGATTGACTTTATGAAGTTCATTGAGATCTCGCCTGATTGTCATCTCAGAAACATTTAGCGCTTGGGCTAGTTCATCCACAGTAACAAATTTTTGCGTGTTAACAACTTGCAAGATATTTTTTAATCTTTCTCTTTTTAGCACTTGGTTACCTACTTTTTAAACTAGATTAAACAACTAACTTAGTTCACTCTTAGTATAATTATTTTTTTGCTTGTCAGTGTTTATTATTGTTCATTATTTACTAGTGAAAGTTTTAAAGGCAATCAACTTCATGCGCCGTTTTTCCTAAAATCTATTTTAATTCATAGTATTTAAAAATTCTTAAATCAATTTTGGCTTAACAAATAAACAACAATTCCAGAACTTTCGAACATTTTTCTTGATTAGTCATGCCACTAGCAAATAAAAAGCGAGCTGTCAGTAACTAGCACGCTTTTTTGTGTATTTAATCTAACTTAACATCGTTAGCTGTCTTGCCTGTCTCTAAAACTTGATGGAAGTTTTCATAGCTCACGGCAATCATATCGGTTAAAGCTGGACTTGTGTAAGAACCAATGTGCGGAGTTAGTA